>JAKSKA010000062.1 GCA_024401915.1 Bacteroidales bacterium | reverse complement strand
AGGCCGGAGCCTCCCCTATGCGCCCTGAAACGACACGCGCTCCCCCATCCGCACAGAAAAGCGCAAAAACGGCAGATACATAAAATATTTTCAGTCCGCGTGACAAATCAGGTGCATAATTTGTTAACTTTGCAAAAGTAGTGAAAAAGTTCCGCGATACAATGAAAAAAGCGCTGCGTTCCACAGGGGCGCTGCGCACTTTCTGCGTACTGGCAGCGTTCTCCGTCTGCTTTTCACTCGGCGCCCAGTGGGACAAGGACGTGTTCTCGATGCGCGGTCGGCAGGCCCTTTCCGAAGGCCGCTACTCCACCGCCATTGAGAATTTCAACATCCTGGCCAGGCTGGATACCGCCGACTACTGGAACTTCTTCTGGCGCGGAATCGCGAAATACAACCTCGGCGACGTGCGCGGAGCCTATGGCGACTTCGACCGTTCCGTGCGTCTGAATCCCGTCTTCACCAACGGCTACCACTACCGCGCGATTGCAGAGAGCCGTAGCGGTGACTTCGACAATGCAATCAAGGATCTCGAGACTGCCATTTCCCTGCGTCCGGGCTTCTCCGGCCTGTATTTCAGCCGCGGGGTCACCTATTTCCTCGCCCAGCGCTTCACGTTAGCGGTGGAGGATTTCGACCGCTATATCCACAAGGAGCCGAAAGACCCGTCAGCCTATCTCAACAGGGGGGCCTGCAGGCTTTTCCTCGGCGATACGCTGAAAGCGCTCACGGACTACAACAAGGCCATCAAACTGGACCGTTTCGAAGCGGAAAGCTATGTGCGCCGCGGTCTGGTCTATGCCGGCCAGAAAAAATATCCGGACGCGATAGCCGACCTCGACAAGGCTATAGAGCTGGATTCCACCAGCACCTTCGCATATTTCAACAGGGCCATCCTCAACTTCGAGCTCCAGGACTACAACGCCGCGATGAGGGACCTTGACCGTGTATTGGAGGACGAGCCGGGAAATGCGCTCACGCTCTACAACAGAAGCCTTGTCAACGCGAGGGTCGGCAATCTGGAAGAAGCCCTCGAGGATATGGACAGGGTGATCAACATCAACCCCGGCAACGTCCTCGCCCGTTTCAACAGGGCATCCATCTTCGTCGAGATGGAGAGGTGGAAGGACGCGCTGGACGATTACGACAAGGCTATCGAACTGTATCCGGATTTCGCCAAGGCCTATCTCAACCGTTCATACGTGAAACAGCGTATGGGACGGTACAAGGAAAGCAAGGCCGACTACGAGACAGCGAGCCGCAAGGTCCGCGAATACAGGGAGAAAGCCAGCGGCGGCGCTGCGGATTTTGCGGACACGACCAAGAAATACAGCTCTCTGCTGGCCCTGGACGCCGATTTTGCGAAGAAGGACTTCAATGACGAGCTGCTTCAGCACAGAGACATAGACATAAAGCTCAGGCCGCTTTACCGTTTCACGCTATGCCGCGAAAGGGACGCCGGCAGGACGGCACTTTCCGGGCGTTACGAGAACGCACTTCTGGACAAGTTCACGGACGAGTTCCCCTCCCCCGTCAGGATAGCGAACTCCGAAGAGGAAGCAGCGGGGACGGACGTCCCGGCAGCATCCCCCGCAATCAGGAAGAAAGCCTATGTACCGCCCCCTCCTTCGGAGGCTCAGCAATATTTCGAGAAAGGGCTCAAGGAACTGGCGGACAAGCAGTTCAGCAGTGCTCTGAGCTATTTCGACAAGGCTGTCGGGGCAGCGGCGGCGGAGGATGGCTACAAGAACTGCTACAAGGCATTCTATCTGATGAACCGTGGCGTCCTGAAAGCGGAGATGATCGATTTCATCGCTTCGCTCGAGGGCAAGGTCCAGACCTTGTCGATGGATGACAGCGGCACCACCAGGGCAAGGGTGAGCGACAGGGTCGGCCGTAATTATGACTACAGCGAGGCGATTGCCGACATCAGGGCCGCCCTCGAGATATTGCCCGACAATCCCCACGTCCACTTCAATCTCGGCAACCTCGACTGCCTTTCCTCCGACTTTGTAGGCTCCGTTGAATGCTATGACAAGGCGATAAGCCTGTACCCCGGTATGGGGGACGCCTATTTCAACCGAGGCCTCGTGCTGATCTATCTGAAGGACAAGGAAAAGGGCTGCATAGACCTTTCCCGTTCCGGAGAGCTTGGTGTTGCAGGAGCCTATGGAGTGATCAAGAAGTACTGCAAGAACGAAGAATGATACGTTTCAAATCCTTTTCATCCGGCAGTTGCGGCAACTGTTATTTCATCGGCATCTTCAACGAACTCGGAGCTGCCGAGGCAGGGATAGTCATCGACGCCGGCGTGAGCCCGAGGACGCTGAAACGCAGTCTTGCAGAGGAAGGTCTGTGCTTCGATGACATCGACGCCGTACTGATCACACACGACCACGGCGACCACATCCGCTCGCTGGGCTCGTTCTGCAAGCATATCGGGAAACCGGTGTATGCGACATCCACGCTGCACGCCGCTCTAAGGCACCATCCCTACAGCAGGGACTGGATAGGCGGCTATGCGCACGAGCTCGACGAAGGCTGGAACAAGCTCTGCGGCGGACGCGTGTCGGTACGGAGCTTCATAGTGCCCCACGACGCAACGCAGACTTCCGGCTACGCCATCCTGCTCGACGGTTACCGCTTCGTGATAATGACCGACGTCGGACGGGTGACGAAGGAGGCCCTGGACCTCGCCTCCCAGGCGGACACGCTGGTGATAGAGGCGAATTACGACCCCTGGATGCTCGCCCACGGCCCCTACCCTCCCGAGCTGCAGGAACGCATCAGCAGCGGCCACGGCCACATTTCCAACCCCGAGTGCGCGGAAGCCGTCAGGAAGGCCCTCCATCCCGAACTGCGCAACATATTCCTTTGCCACCTCAGCGAACACAACAACACGCCGGAACTGGCCCGCGACTGCGTGGCTGAAGTACTGAAGGGGCTGGAGAATCCTCCGCGAATGCTGCCGCTCCCGCGAAGGACCGCCTCGCCGCTTTATTTCCTTTAGGAACTGAGCAAATAAAGTTGTAAATTTGCAGTATGAAAGATTTTTGGAAAGTACTTAAAAGATACGCGTTCCCCTATAAAGGCTATATCTGCGGTTCCGTCATACTCAACATACTGTCCGCGGTTTTCAACATTTTCTCATTCTCCCTGCTGGCCCCGATCCTCAAGATACTCTTCGATTCCGGGAGCAAGGTCTATGATTTCGTGCCCTGGCACGCCGGAATAAGCGCAAGCGAGCTTATCAACAACCTCTATTACTACGTCACGATCGCCATCGACCATAGCGGAGCGAGCCACGTCCTGCTGATGCTCTGCCTCATCTTCTGCGCCATCACCCTGATAAAGACAGCCTGCTATTTCGGTTCCTCGGCCGTGATGGTCCCCATAAGGACAGGGATTGCCAAGAATATGAGGTGCCAGATCTACGACAAGATCATACGCCTGCCTATCGGATTCTTCTCCCAGGAGCGCAAAGGCGACATCATCGCAAGGATGAGCGGAGACGTCCAGGAAGTCGAGACCTCCATCACCAGCACGCTGGAAATGCTGATAAAGAACCCTATCCTCATCATCTTCTATATGGGATGGCTCTTCTACCAGTCCTGGGAGCTCACCCTCTTCACGATACTGTTCGCCCCCGTGGTCATATTGATAATGGGCGCGATCGGACGCCGCCTGAAGAGCGATTCCACCGAAGCACAGCAGTACTGGAGCGATACGATGAGCCAGGTCGAGGAGACGCTAGGCGGCCTGAGGATCATCAAGGCCTTCCTTGCGGAAGGCAAGATGAGCGGCCGTTTCAACGGAATCACCGAAAAGATGCGCCGCAAGAACAGCCAGGTCTCGATACGCCAGGCAAGCGCCCACCCGGTCAGCGAATTCCTCGGTTCCGTGATGATCGCCATCGTCCTCTGGTTCGGCGGCAAGCTCATCCTCAGCAACAACGCCGTCATAGACGCGCCTTCCTTTATGACCTATATGGCAATACTCTATAGCGTGATCCAGCCTATCAAGGACCTCTCCAAGGCAGCCTACAGCATCCCCAAGGGCCTTGCCAGCATGGACCGCATAGACCAGATACTCGACGCCGAAGAGAAGATCGCCGAGGCCGCCAGCCCCAAGCCCCTCAAGGGATTCGAATCGAAGATCGAGTTCAAGGGCGTCTCCTTCAGCTATGAGGACGGCCGCGAGGTGCTTCACGACGTGAATCTCGAAATCCCGAAAGGCAAGACCATTGCAATTGTGGGTGCTTCCGGAGCCGGGAAGTCCACCCTTGTGGACCTCATCCCCCGTTTCTATGACTGCTGCAGCGGCAGCATCTGCATAGCCGGCATCGATACCCGCGACGTCAGCCTCCACGACCTCCGCTCGCTGATGGGCAACGTGAACCAGGACCCTATCCTTTTCAACGACACGATTTTCAACAACATAGCTTTCGGCGTGACGAATGCCGCACCGGGAGACGTCATCGCAGCCGCGAAGATCGCGAATGCCCACGAATTCATAATGGAGAAGGAGGAAGGCTACCAGACCAATATCGGCGACCGCGGCGTCAAGTTGTCCGGTGGACAGCGCCAGCGCATCAGCATCGCACGCGCCATCCTGAAGAACCCGCCCATCCTCATCCTCGACGAGGCTACGGCATCCCTCGACACTGAGTCGGAGCGCATCGTGCAGGATGCTCTGGACCACCTGATGAGCACGAGGACCACCATCGCCATAGCCCACCGCCTGAGCACGATCAAGAACGCAGACGAGATTATCGTGATGAATGAGGGGCGCATTGTAGAGAGGGGCCGCCACGACGAGCTGATAGCGCTTGACGGCTACTACAAGAAGCTCAATGATATGCAGGCGCTCTGATGAAACGCTACAAGCTCATAAGGATTCTGTTTATATTATACCTGGCAGCGGTCGCGTATCTCTGCTTCTCGAACAGCGCCGGGCTGCCCCGGATACCGGCATTCAACTTCCCGGGAGCCGACAAGCTCGTGCATTTCCTTATGTTCTTCCCTTTCACACCGCTGCTCTGGTTCAGTTCCAGGCGGAGCGGCAACGTACCTTCCCAGGAAACGGTGAAGAGGCTTGGACTGATCTGCCTCACAGGCTTCGCTTTCGGACTCTCGACTGAAATAATACAGGCAATCTTACCATACAGGGAAGCAGACATCAAGGACCTGCTTGCGGACACGCTCGGCATAGCCGCAAGTGCACTTGTACTTGTTGCAATCATTAAAAGAAAAACACGGACAAAATGAAAATAGATGACATCCTTCAGCTTTTCGTAGTCAAGGAAAAGCGGTTCTTCCCCCTCTTCTCGAAATCGGCACAGAACATTCTCAAAGCCGCTGACCTGCTGCTCCAGCAGACGAAGGAGGACGACCCGGACAAAAGGCGCTCGATAGCCCACAGGATCAAGGAATGCGAAGTCATCGGGGACGAGGTCACCGACAAGATAATAGACGAACTGCTCGACGCCTTCGTCACACCTTTCGACAGGGATGACATCCACGAACTCGCCGAGTCGATGGACACCTTCCTCGACACGATGAGGGATTCTTCCAAGAAAATCGCGATATACCAGCCCAAGGAGCCGTCCAAGAAACTGATAGAGATTGCCGAGAATATAAAGAAGGCAGCCGAGCTGCTGGTGGAGATAACGAACAAGTTCGACTCTATGCGCAAGGAACTGAAGCAGATCGACAAGCTCTGCGACGGCATCAAGGAAATCGAACACAACGTCGACGACATATATGAAAGCTATATGTCCAACCTCTTCGAGTTCGAGCAGAACGCCGTCGAACTGGTGAAGAAGAAGAACATCGCGCAGGCTCTTGAAGACACTTCCGACGTAGCGAAAAGTGTATCCAACACCATCCGCAGCATTCTCGTAAAAGTCGGATAATGGTTGCAGTCGTTCTTATCACGGCGCTGATAGCGCTGATCTTCAGTTTCACGAACGGAATGAACGATGCGGCCAACTGTATCGCATCGGTCGTCGCAACCAAGGCCCTTCCCCCGATATATGCCGTTCTCTGGGCCGCATTCTGGATATTCTCAGCCCTGTTCATCTTCGACCTCACCGTCGCTTCCACTATGGGCAAGGGCATTGTGAATGAGTGCTGCATTGACGTATATGTCATCCTCGCTGCGCTTGCGGGGTCGGTGCTCTGGATATTCACCTGCACCAAGCTGGGACTTCCGATTTCCGCATCCCACGCATTGATAGGCGGCCTCATAGGGCCGGTCTGGTTCGTCTACGGGAGCCAGTATCTGGTCACCAGCGGCATCCTGACCATACTTGCCTTCATAGTCATCTCCCCTCTGCTCGGAATGGTGATGGGCTTTTTCCTGAACTGCATCTTTATGGCGATCTTCAAGAACTGCAGCCTGAAAAAGACTGACAAGGGTTTCAGAAGGATGCAGCTCATTTCTTCCGCAGCATTCTCCCTCGGCTTCGGAGGCAACGACGGCCAGAAGACGATGGGTATCATAGCCGTCCTGCTGGCATCAGCGTTCGCATCCCAGCCTGACAGCCCTGTCATCCAGTTCCTGTACGGCAACGGTGCCGTCGAGGCGGGAGTGTACACGGCTGCGGGGGAAGCGGTCGAGAATGCGGCGTTCTACGTACCGACCTGGCGCAAGCTGACCTGCTACGGGCTTATCTCGATAGGAGCGATCACCGGAGGATGGAAAGTGATAAGGACGCTTGGCGACGGGCTGAGCAAGATTTACCCCGTCCAGGGTTTCTGCGCTGAGGCTTCCGGAGCCATCACCCTCATTATGACGGCAGTTCTCGGCATCCCCGTAAGCACGACCCACACCATTACCGGTTCCATAATCGGCACCGGACTAACCAGAGGTATCAAAAGCGTGAAATGGATGACGGCCAAGAACATAGTCTGGGCCTGGGTTCTGACGATACCGGCAGTAGTGGTCGTTTCGGGACTGATCTACCTGGCGATGATCCATCTGCTGGGATGTCCGGTCAAGCAGCTTTAGGATATCTTTTCGAGTTCCCCAGCAGGGATTTCCATAGTGATCGAGCCCAAAGCACCGAGCCTCAGGGCAAGACAGCTCTTCCCGCTTACGGAGACCAGTTCGAATTCACAACCGACGAACGGGCCGCTTGTGACGCGTACCCTGTCTCCGGGCGCAAAAGGCTGGTCCAAGGCTGAAAGTCCGGATCCGTGCGACACCATCGAGCGGAAAGTCTCCATTTCCCCATCCCGCACTATTGCAGGAGCATTGGTGCAATGGTCTTTCAGAAAGTAGCAGACGTAGGGAATCGTTTTGAGCAACATCTCCCTTTCACATTCCAGGCAACGGATGAATACGACACGTGGGATGACAAGACGGTCGACGACCTTCTTCCTGTCCGACCATTTATGGACCTCCCTTACAACAGGCAGATAATTGACATAGCCCAGGTCATCAAGAGCCTGGGCTACGCGTTTCTCCTGACAACTCCTCACATAGGCGACAAACCAATGCGGGTTATTGTCAGTCTTTCTTTTTATCATATTCGGAGAACTTGGAATTGTTGGAGATATACTCGGGAACTATCCTCTTCATATACTTCACCATTTCCGGGATATCCACGCTGCGGCTCAGGGATTCGAGGTCGTTCGCAGCCTGCAGAGCATCGTTATAGTCATACTGGCGGACGCGGGCGATGCGTATGCGGTCGTGACTCGTCGGGTCGGTGTTCTCGACATTGCTGAGGACCTCCTCATACAACTTCTCGCCGGGTCTCAGACCGGAATAGACAATCTTTATATCTTCGTCAGGCTTGAGTCCGGAAAGCTCGATCATACGTCTTGCAAGCGTGTCGATCTTGACCGGCGTGCCCATATCAAACACACATATATGGTTCTCCGTAGGGAGAATCACAGCCTCCATCACGAGGCGGCACGCCTCGGGGATGGTCATAAAGGACCTGGTGATATCGCGCTGGGTGACGGCGGCCGGGCCCCCCGTTGCAATCTGCCCGCGG
>JAKSKA010000061.1 GCA_024401915.1 Bacteroidales bacterium | reverse complement strand
TCTCCCCGAGGTTGGAGCCCACCGTCGTATCGACCACCTGCAACGTCCGGTCACGCACCTTGAGGCCCGATTCGAGAGGCTCGATGGCCAGGTCCATATAATCGACGTGGTCGGCCCTGAGCGACACGTCGGCCCTCAGGTTCGCGGGGATCACGACAAGTCCGAGTCCGGTGGAGTCGGGCCGTGCATCAGCACGCGAGTCCACGCCATAGGACGCATTCTCCTCGAGCGCCTCGCTGTCCGGAGCACCGTTATCGCTCTGTCCCCTGCCCATCTGGAGCGCAGCGACAAGTTCGTTGGCGTTGATGCGGCGTGAGACTATCGCCACGTCGGCGTCTATGATGCGCTTGCGCCTCAACGCGCGCAGCAGGCCCTTCACCTCACCGCGCACGCCGATGTCGGAAGTACCGACCTTCAGGCCCAGGGTATCGAGATTGATGGTCCTGTCGTCGAAGTGGAAATCGAAAGCCCTCAGTCCCGTGCGCAAAGGCAGAGAAGGGGTCGCAACGAAGCCGCGGGCGACCTTCACGCTTCCGGAAGGCGCCCATTCGTTGAGATATTTCACGAAATCGGAATCTATCTTCAGGTTCAGGTCCGCTTTCGCGAAATCCTTTTCCGACAGATAGTCCGGAACGCGCACGTTCTTCGAGCGTTTCATCATCTCCGAAACGAGTTCCTTGCGGTCGGCGGAGGGATAGACGCGCTGGAGCGAGTCCAGGAAATGTTTCCTGCGGGCGGAGCCATTGCCTTTCGGGCGCTTTACGGCCATCGCCTCGAGATTGATGGAACGCAGGCCGGCACGGGTGGAGCCGCTCTTCACGAACACCCTCCCGGCATCGCTCGACAGCGACAGTGCCGGCGTCATCTTCCCCCGGCGTTCAACCTTATAGATGCGCGCGGTATTGCTCATATCCCTCACCCTTGCGTGAAGGTCGCCTGAGGAGTAGAAAAGGCTGTCCACAGCTATCTCGGCGCGCACTCCGTCATTTCCGGAGCTGAGAAGGATCTCAGGGTTGAAGGTCCTGGCTACAAGCGTATCGAGCGTCACGAAAAGCCTGTCTCCGCTGATGTGGCCCTCGATGGCGGCATCGTTGAAACGACCGATGTCCAGGTCCTGCTTGTGGAAATCCGCCTTCAGCGCGATGTCCAGATTGCCGGAAGCCCGGGCATTCATATCCGCAGGCAGGAAACGCACGAGCGAATCGAGAACGGCATTGCCACCGACGACTGCCTTGATTGCAGGATTCACGCCGAGAGCGTCGCCACAGCTGCCGGAGAGAGTGAAATCCAGTCCGGCCGTCCTTAACTTAAGTCTGTCGATAGCGGCATCCAGACGCTTCGAAGGCGACATATCCGCCTCGGCGTCGAGAGCGAGCGTAGAGTTGATGTCATCCCAGCGCACCTGGCTGGAAGGCACGTCGAGCACGGCCTTGATTGCGGGTACACGGCTTGCAGAAAGGACTCCGTCCGCATCCAGGTCGAGGTTCACCACGGCGTTCGTGCTCAGGCGTTTCGACGCCGGAGCGATCTTGTCGACATATTCACGCAGCAGCGTATTCAGTTTGCAGCCGGGGATGGACAGGGCGCCGCTGACGACGGTGCTGTCTCCGTAGAACGTGGCCTCGCAGAGCCTCTTCGTCTTCAGAGGCACGTATGCGATGGACGCGTCCAGATCGACAAGCTTGAGCTTCATCACCTTGCGGGCATAGCCGAAGAATACTCCGGCGCTGAGGTCCACGGGAACGCGGATCCTCCCGAGAGCCCCGGTGCGCAGCATCGCACGGCCGGACAGGCCCACATTAAAGAAGCGTTTCCTGTCCTGGCTGACGCCGAAACGGTCCAGTGCGACGGCAAGCGTGTCGGCGGGCAGGCGGCCGAAAAGCCGCAGGCTGTCCAGATACAGCGAGGTACTGACGGGCACTATGCTCTGGCGCTCCCCACCGTCGAGCTTCACCCGTCCGGAGAGTTCGAGGGAGCTGAAACGCAGCGCGGCGAACACCGTATCCTCCTGGGCGGTATAGACCACGCGCGGATTGTCTTCGATCCTGACAGGCCCCAGAGATATCCAGGGAAGGGTTTTCAGGCCGCTCGAATCCGGCTCCTCATCGGGAGTGCTCCGAAATACGGAGAGGTTCGAAGTCGAGTCGTTATAGAAATGTAGATAAGCCCTGAGTCCGCCGAGGGTGGCATCCTTGAGGCGTATGCGGCCGCCAAGGATACGCCAGGGGTTGACCGCGGCGCTGAAACGGGAGAAGCCCAGAAGCGTGTCGGCCTCCTCCCCTCTTCCTGCATCGAGAAGCCGGTTGCGTACCCGGCTCGAGTCGAAAGAGGCATAACGGTCGTGGGGATAGGTTATCAGCAGCGAATCCAGGTCCACCCTGATCACGGGGAAATTGCGTATCAGGGAGAAATGGAGGTTCGACCACTCCAGCTTGCCCTCGATCTTCTCGGAAGCGAACTTGTCGACCAGTTTCGGGACAAGACGGCTGTTCAGGGCTATCTGCAGGGCGATGACCACTACGGCCACGACCCCGGCAATGATGCCGAGGACCTTGAGACCTATGCGTGCCGCCCTGTTCACCTGGAACTATACCTGCTTGAAGAAGTCGTTACCCTTGTCATCCACGAGGATGAATGCGGGGAAATCCTCCACCTCTATCTTCCAGATGGCCTCCATACCGAGTTCGGGGTATTCCAGGCATTCTATGCTCTTGATGTTGTTCTGGGCAAGGATGGCAGCAGGGCCGCCGATGGAGCCGAGATAGAAGCCGCCGTGCTTCTTGCAGGCATCGGTGACCATCTGGGTGCGGTTGCCCTTGGCAAGCATTATGAGGCTGCCGCCGTGGCTCTGGAACTCATCCACATAAGGGTCCATACGGTTCGCGGTGGTCGGTCCCATAGAACCGCAGGCGAATCCTTCAGGTGTTTTCGCGGGCCCTGCATAATAGACAGGGTGGTCCTTGAAGTACTGGGGCAGGTCCTCGCCCTTGCTGAGGCGCTCCTTGAGCTTCGCGTGGGCGATGTCGCGCGCCACGATGATGGTTCCGTTAAGGCTCAGGCGCGTGCTGACGGGATATTTGGTGAGTTCCGCGAGGATCTCGGGCATAGGCCTGGAGAGGTCTATGCGGACTGCATTGCCTTCACCGGCCTTGCGTAATTCCTCAGGTATGAGCTCTCCGGGCTTGTCGTCCATCTTCTCTATCCAGATGCCGTCGGCATTGATTTTCGCCTTGATGTTCCTGTCCGCAGAGCAGCTGACGCCGAGGCCGATGGGGCAGGAAGCCCCGTGGCGGGAAAGGCGGATGACGCGGACGTCGTGGACGAAATGGGTGCCGCCGAACTGCGCGCCGAGACCGAGGTCCTCGCATTTCTTGCGCAGGATGGCCTCCATTGCAAGGTCGCGGAATGCGCGTCCGGTGTCGTCACCGACGGTAGGCAGGGAGTCATAGTATTTCGTGGAGGCGAGCTTCACGGTGAGGAGGTTCTTCTCCGCCGAGGTGCCGCCGACGACGATGGCCACGTGATAGGGAGGGCAGGCAGCGGTCCCGAGGCTCTGGATCTTCTCCATCAGGAAGGGCACCAGCGAATCGGGGTTCAGTATGGCCTTGGTCATCTGGTAGAGGTATGACTTGTTGGCCGAGCCGCCGCCCTTGACGACACAGAGGAACTTGAATTCATCTCCCTCGGTAGCCTCGGTGTCTATCTGGGCGGGGGGGTTGCGGTGCGAGTTGCGTTCCGTGTAGATATCGTAGGCAACGTTCTGGCTGTCGCGGAGGGCGTTGTTGCGGTAGGTGTTGAAGATGCCCTCGGAAATGGGCTCACCCTCGTCGAATCCGGTCCAGACGGCCTGGCCCTTCTCGGCGTGGACGATGGCCGTGCCCGTGTCCTGACAGAACGGGAGCTTGCCCTTGGCGGCAATCTCGGCGTTGCGCAGCATCGTGAGGGCGACGTATTTGTCGTTCTCGGATGCGTGATGGTCATTCAATATCTCGGCCACCTGAAGGTTGTGGGAGCGGCGGAGCAGGAAGTTGACGTCGTGGAATGCGGTCTCCGCAAGTACACGCAGTGCGTCCTTGCTGACCTTGACGATTCTGTGCCCCTCGAAGTCTGCGACGCTCACGAGGTTTTCCGATCCCGGAATCTTGTAATATTCAGTCTCGTCCGGGCCGAGCTGGAATGTTGGTGCATAAGAATAAGCCATATCAGTTGTTCATTAAAAATTCTTTCATAAACCTGCCAAGGTCGCCGTCGAGGACGCCCTGGGTGTCGGCTGTCTCGCAGCCGGTGCGGAGATCCTTCACCATCTTGTAAGGATGGAGCACGTAGGAGCGGATCTGACTCCCCCATTCTATCTTTTTCTTCTGACCCTCGAGCTCCGCCTGCTTCTCCTGACGTTTCTTGAGCTCTATGTCGTAGAGCCGGGACTTGAGGATGCGGAGGGCGTTCTGGCGGTTGTCCTGCTGGCTGCGCGTCTCCGTGTTCTTGACGGTGATTCCCGTGGGGATGTGACGCACGCGCACGCCTGTCTCGACCTTGTTGACGTTCTGGCCACCGTGGCCGCCGGAGCGGAAAGTGTCCCACTCGATGTCGGAAGGATTGATCTCTATGTTGATGGTGTCATCGACGAGAGGGTAGATGAACACGGAGCTGAACGTCGTCTGACGCTTGCCCTGCGCGTTGAAAGGGCTGATGCGGACGAGACGGTGGACGCCGGACTCGGCCTTGAGGTAGCCGTAGGCATAATCCCCCTCGAACTGTATCGTGGCGCTCTTGATGCCGACCTCATCGCCTTCCAGCTCTTCCGTGACGGTCATCTTGTAGCCGTTGCGCTCACCCCAGCGCATATACATCCTCATCAGCATCGCGCTCCAGTCGTTGGCCTCGGTGCCACCGGCTCCGGAGTTGATGGTCAGCACGGCGCCGAGATTGTCGCCTTCGCCGCCCAGCATATTCTTGAGCTCGAGCGACTCCAGGTCCGAGAGGGCAACGGAATATGCGGCATCGAGCTCGCGCGTCTCGTCCGTGTCGGCAGCGGAGTCGTCATCCGTGCTCCCGAGCGAGTCCTTGGCGAACTCGTAAAGGACGTCAAGGTCTTCGACCTCCGTGTTCAGCTTGTCGTATCCGGCCACCCAGGCCTTCAGCGAGCTGAGTTCCTTCAGGAAAGCTTCGGCAGCCTTGGGGTCATCCCAGAATCCTGCCGCCTGGCTCTGCTCCTCCCTCGCGGCCACGTCGGCGCGCTTGTCATCTATCGAAAGACAGCGGTGGAGGGTGGCTGTGCGTTCTTTCAGTTCATTTATCTGTTCCTGTCCGATCATAGCCTACAACTGGTTATAGTCAATGGAGAAGGTGTCACCGAATCGCCCGACTCCAGGGAATTGAAGCGGAGGTTGTCGTGATGGGTGATGACAATGGCTCCGCCAAGTCCGACTCCTCCGATTTTCCCCACGCTGCGGCCCCTGCGGTCGTCAACGTTTGTGCTTTCGCGTCTTCCGTCAAGTCTCATATCTTCTCTATTCTCTTTTGTGCACGCGTCGCGCGCGAACGAAATGCAAATATAGCAATAATATATGACATTCTGTCACTGGCAAAGAGTTTGATGGGGATAGCGGCGTATCACAAGCTTGATAATTATGGCAAAAGAAGAAAATATCAATCAGGAAGCGGCTGCAAATGAAGAAGCAAAGGCCGTAAAGAAATCGCGAAAGGAAAGGAAAGAGGACGAAGCGGCCGGGAAAATCGCGGAGCTTACTGACAAATTGGCGAAGGAGAAGGAGGATTACGTGCGTCTGATGGCGGAATTCGAGACTTTCCGCAGGCGCAGCGCAGAGGAGAAGCTTGCGCTCGTCGCCTCCGCTTCGGCAGAGACGATCAAGGGGCTGCTTCCGGTGCTTGACGACTGCGAGAGCGCGCTCAAGGTGCTCGGAGAGAAAGGGAACGAGGAGCTCACGGAGGGTCCGAAGCTCATCTACACGAAGCTTATGGACTACCTCAAGACACGCGGACTCGAAGTGATCGAAGCCCGCGGAGAGGCGTTCGACACGGACCTTCACGAAGCCGTCACCCAGTTCCCCGCCCCGTCGGAGGATATGAAAGGCAAGGTGATGGACGTAGTCCAGACAGGCTACAAGCTGAACGGAAAGGTACTCCGCTACGCAAAGGTTGTTGTTGGTTGCTAAGCAATTATGGCAGACAAAAGAGATTACTACGAGGTCCTGGGGCTCCAGAAAGGAGCATCGGCCGATGAAATAAAGAGCGCCTACAGGAAGGCCGCTATGAAATGGCATCCGGACCGCTGGACAGAGGGGACGGACGCCGAGAAGAAGACTGCGGAGGCCAACTTCAAGGAGGCTTCCGAGGCTTATTCCATACTCTCCGATCCTGACAAGAAGGCCAAGTACGACCAGTTCGGCTTTGCCGGAGTGGACGGCGCCGCCGGTCAGGACTGGAGCCAGGGCTTCGGCAACCTGAACGACATCCTGAACGACCTCTTCGGAGGCGCGTTCGGAGGGTTCGGCGGTTTTGGCGGTTTCGGCGGCTTCGGCGGCAGCCAGGGCGGCGGACAGCGTGTCGTCAGGGGACGCGACATCCGGACCAGAATCAAGCTGACGCTTGAGGAGATCGCCACCGGCTGCGAGAAGGAAGTCACCATCGAGCGCGACGCCGAGTGTCCCGAGTGCGGAGGTAAAGGCACGAAAAACGCATCCGACATCAAGACCTGCCCCACCTGTAAAGGCACTGGACAGGTGCAGCATATGGTCAACTCCCTCTTCGGGCGCACCGTCAGCTACGCTACCTGCCCCCAGTGTCACGGAACGGGCAAGGTGGTCCAGAACCCCTGCTCGAAATGTCACGGCACCGGCCTGCAGAGGCGCAAGGAGACCATCAAGGTCAAGGTGCCGGCAGGAGTGGAGAACGGAATGCAGCTGACGGTCCGCGGCAGCGGCCACGGCGCGCCGAAAGGCGGCGTCAACGGCGACCTGCTCGTGCTGATAGAGGAGCAGCCGCACGACCAGTTCAAGCGCGACGGCGCCAACCTCTTCTATACCAGGGTGATATCCGCAGCAGACGCGATGCTGGGATGCGAAATCTCCATCCCCTGCCTCGACGGTCCTTACAAGCTCAAGCTCGACCCGGGCACCCAGTCCGGCACCGTGGAAAGGCTCCGCGGCAAAGGTCTGCCGTCCGTCAACGGTTACGGCAGCGGTGACCTGTATGTGAAGATACTCGTCTGGATACCAAGGAACCTCTCGAGGAAGGAGCGCGAAGCGATCGAGTCGATGAGGGATACGTTCAAGCCCGATCCGAACAGAAGCGACAGGGAGCTGTTTGAGAAAGAGAGCAAATATTTCTAAAATAAATTTGCAACGTCCGAAAAAGTTCGTATCTTTGCGGTCCACAAAACGCAGCCTCTCTTCATCGGTTTGATGACGCTGCGCGAAGAGAACAGATTGAAAAATGGATTTAATTAAACTTGTAGAAGAGTCTTTTTCCCAGAACAAGGCAGCTACTTACCCTCAGTTCAAGGCCGGTGACACCATCACCGTCACTTACAGAATCAAGGAAGGTGACAAGGACCGTCTTCAGAAGTTCAGAGGAGTTGTCCTCCAGATAAGCGGTGCCACCCCATTCACAAGAACTTTCACAGTTCGCAAGGTCTCCGGTGGAATTGGTGTTGAAAGGATTTTCCCTTACGAGTCACCGTTCATCGATTCAATAGAGATCAACAAGGTAGGTAAAGTTCGTAGAGCCCGCATCTTCTATCTCCGCAATCTTGCCGGCAAGAAGGCCCGCATCAAGGAAGGTAAGAGAGACATCGCCTCTACTACGGCAGAATAATCAGCTTCGGCTGATTTACCTGGCTCCTTAGCTCAACTGAATAGAGCATCTGACTACGGATCAGAAGGTTACAGGTTTGAATCCTGTAGGAGTCACTTAAAACCCCGCTACAACGCACTGTAGCGGGGTTTTTATTTTTCTTGTTCCCAATTTGTTCCCAATTCTTTGAGATTAATTGTTCCCATCTAT
>JAKSKA010000060.1 GCA_024401915.1 Bacteroidales bacterium | reverse complement strand
CGGTCGGCGCGATGCCTGCCCTCGTGCGCACGAAAAAGAGCATTGACAGCGCGGTCCTCAACCTGACCAACGGCGGCGCCGGAACATCCCCGGACGGCGAATTCGAAATCATCGTCGGCCCCGGCACGTACACTGATATGAAGCTCACGATGTGCGGAATGGACCGCAAGGTGTGTGTGGTCAGCCTTCCTGAATTCACCGTCGGCAGCGGCGAAACCTTCACCTTCGATGCGGCGTACAGTCCCGATCCGGACATTATGTTCTATGAGGGCTTCGACTGCTTCGTGTGGGGCGGCAACATTATGGGCGGAAACGGCACCCTCGGATATTCTCCGAGCACCACTACTATGGGAACGGATGGAGGCCAGGACCTCACCGGCCTCGAGCTCGCGTTCAAGGAGCCTTCATACAACAACCCGGGTACGGGCTATATCCAGGTCTATTCGGCCGCGAATGCCTCGAAGACCGTAGCTGAATTCCACAGTATGACGGAGTCCTACTGCAACAGCCGCAACATTATGGACTACTGGCTCTACCGCTGCCAGGAGTATCCCGGCTTCATTGCCTGCGGCGCAGCGTCCAACAATCTCCGTTCGCTCTTCAAGACACCCTCTTTCTCCAACATCGACGGTATCATCGATGCGAAGGTCGAGTTCGATATGTGCTATACGGCCAGCATAAGGGACAATCTGACAATCACCATCCAGAATGGCGGCATCATCAAGGGCGCCCGCATCGACGGAGCGGAGGTGACGCTGGACAAGAAGAATTTCAATTTCTGCGCTGTAGAGGGAACGTTCACCCAGGATTATTCGAGCATTACCATCCCGGCGAGCGATTCCGAGGGGAAGAGCTGGCATCGCGTCAGCCTCGATGTCGGGAATCTCAACGGCAAGTCGAAACTCTACCTTGTCACATCCCAGGCGACGAGCACTTACAATCACGGCTTCTATCTCGACAATATCGTTGTAAAGAAGGTCCAGGACCGCACGGCCAAGCCTTCCGGAGTCGTCCGTCTCCTCTATTGGAACATACAGAACGGAATGATGGCCGGCCAGCCAGACAGTTATAAGAAATTCAAGGCCTGGGTCAAGAAGTACCAGCCTGACATCTGCGTATTTTGCGAGGCGAAATCGAACCACAGCTATGGCGGGAAAACCGGCAACCTCGTGACCAGTTCCAGCGCCTGGGCGACGTTGGCCTCCGGTTATGGCCACAGTTATGTAGCAGGAACGGGATCCCGCTACAAATCGTCTGGAGACAGCTTCCCCCAGGAGGTGACTTCGGTTTACCCAATCACCAGCGTCAAGAACGTCACCTACTCCGCAAAGGTTGCTCTTGCAGAGGGGGGGACTTCCACCCTGACGACCCACGGTGGCGGTTATGTCCACCTTACGGCCGGAGGGAAGAAAATCAACATAGTGCCCCTCCATCTCGCTCCGACCACGAAATATACGGTTGACGGCGTGGATGCTTACCAGGTAGATGAGATAAAGACCATAATGAACGCTACCGTCTCATCATCCACTTACTCTTCAGAGACCAACTGGATAATGCTCGGCGACTTCAACTCGCAGTCTCCGAGGGATAAATGGTATTACGATGCCGAGGGTACCACTTGTCGCTACAAGGCCCATACATATATCACGGAGAACTCGGATCTTAAGGATCTCATCGCCGACTGGTATGACGGATATTACTTCAAGACGACAAGCTCGCGAATCGATTTCATCTACCTGTCCCCGGCACTGTATGAAAAGGTTGTGTTCGCCACGGTCCTGTATGATGATTATGCCCAGAGGGTGAAATCGACCGTGGAACCCGATTACTACGACCCTTCAGATCATATTCCTATAATCGTTGATTTCAAGTTCTGATGATGAAAAATATTGGAAAATACATATTAAAAGCCCTGCTTTCCCTTTTCGGCCATCTGCCGCTGAAAGTCCACTATGCCAATGCGCGTTTTCTTGCCTGGCTCATCGGCGACTGTATAGGTTACAGGCGTGATGACGTGGTGGTGAATCTTGCCAGGAGCTTCCCCGAGAAGACATATCCCGAGCTGATAGCTCTCAGAAAGGCTTTCTACCGCCATTTCGCCGACCTCATCGTCGAGGCCGTGTGGTTCGGTGCCTGCACCAATCCGGAGCGTCTGCGCAAGGCGCATATCGTGGAGTTCAAGAATCCGGAGTTCGTCAACGACATCTTCGAGAAGAGCCCGGGCATCGTGTCGCTCTACAGCCACTGCGGTAACTGGGAGCTCCTCGGCGGCCTGTATTACTACAATTATACGGACAGGCCGGGTCCCTGGCGCGAGGAGAACGTCTGCGTTGTCTATCGCGAACTGTCGAGCAAGATGTGGGATGAGATAATGAGGGACGTACGTTTCGCACCACTGCGCGACAAGGAGCATTTCGAAGGTTACCTCGAGTCGAAGCAGGTGATACGCTATGCCTTCACCCATCGGGGCGAGAAGAAGATATACAATATGAACACGGACCAGCGCCCGTACTTCGATGCTCCTGACTATATCAGGGTCAATTTCCTCAACAGGCGTGTGGAGACGATGTCAGGAGGTGCCGCCCTTGCCCATAAATTCGGTATGGCGGTCATCTATCAGCGTATGCGCATCGAGTCCAGGGGCCACTACAGCCTGGAATACGTCCCCATCTGCGAGGATGCGTCCAAGATGAGCGTCGAGGATATAATGCTCAAATACTATGAGCTTCTCGAGGCGGATATCCGTGAGCAGCCGGAGAACTATCTCTGGAGCCACCGCCGTTCATATAATCTGATTCCCTGATACGTCCACAGACGCTTCCGGACCCCGTGAATACGGCAGTTAGTCCAGCAGTTTCCAGTCAATGAAGTGGCCGGGAGCCTCCCTCTCGCTCTCGTCGGGGACCTTCATATAGTCTCCGAACATATCGCTGAGGTATCCGTCCCAACCCTTGGGAACCGGCAGCTGATGGCCTTCGAAGTCCATATCCACCGTCTCCGCCACGTTTACTGCCTTGAACACGAATTTATAGAAGCAGTTGCCGGCGCTGTAGCGCAGGGTATCGCCTTTCTTTTCGTTGTCCTTTTTCCAGCAGAGGTTGATGAATTTGAAATGGATCTTCTTGAGCAGGGAATAGAGCGCGCGGTCGAATGACGTGAATTTGCGCTTGATGGACAGGGCGGTGATCCAGCAGGTGTGCTGCTTGACGCGCTGGTAGATGAAATACGGCAGGCGGTTGTGGCCCATCGTGAAGATGTCGATATAGAGGCCGCGGTACTTGTATCTTTCGTCCTCCTCTCCGTGTTCGGCCACTAAGGAATGCTTGTCCCTGAACTTCGCGAAGCCCTGGAGGTAGAAGAAGTCGTTTTCCGGGGTCTGGAGGGCGTAGTCCTCGTTCTCCTTGAAGCAGGCGACGAGTTTCTCGAAGTCTTCCTGCATCATATCCACGTCCACGTCATCGTCCCAGGGGATGAATCCGTGGTGGCGGACAGCTCCGAGGCAGGTGCCTGACGAGAGCCAGTACTTGATTCCGTGCTCCTTGCAGAACCCGTCGAACCAGAGAAGCGTGTCCAGCAGCCTCATCTGAAGTTCCCTGCGGGGCGAGCCGTCGGGATTGTATTTCTCTCGCAGTGCGAGATGCTGTTCCTGTGTCAACATTACTATATGTCTTTTACTACTATTCTGACTTCGCGGGGACCGTGCGCCCCGAATACCAGTGCCTGCTCGATGTCCGCCGTCTTGGACGGCCCGCTGATGAAGATGCCGTATCCGTCGGGCGTCTCGCCGGTTCTGGCGTATGCCTCGTGCATATTGTTCACGATGGCCTCCTTGTCCAGCAGGATGACCAGCCTCTCGTGGATGAAGAGCTCGCGCCTGCTCTCGACGCTGCTGCCGCTTATCCATACCGCTCCGTTCTCGGCCACGCCGAACTGCCCGTCCACGGTGAAACTGTCCGCGCCGTCGTCCGGCATAGCGCCGCTGACCCTGCCGCCTGCGGCCTCGACGGCCTTGCGGAATGCCTCGAAGGGCTCCGGGAACTTGATGGCCGATGCCTCTAGTCCGGAAAGGTCCGGCATCGGCATCTCTTCTGCTCCGCTTGCTTTCAAAGCGCTCAATATCTTTTCCTTGCTGTTCATTTCTTCTTTATGTCAGGGAATTCCCGTCCTTTGCCCCAGCTGAAGCCCATAGCTTTCAGCGCCTTCATTCCGGGCCTGCCGGCTTTCAGCGCTGCATCGAACAGGGACGGGTGTTTCATTATCGTGTTCATTCCGCCGGAGACGCATCTCTTGACGGCGGATGTGTGGTAGTCCTGCCTCCAGTCGTAGATCTGCTCTGCGAGATCGACCTTTGCGGGGCACACGAAGCTGCACGAGTGGCAGAGTGAGCACAGCGACAGGTTGTCCTTGAACCTTTCCGGCTCCTTCGTCATTCCGAGATTCGTGCCCAGCGGCCCGGGGATGAAGTAGGAATATGCGTAGCCGCCGATGCGCCTGAAGACGGGGCAGGTGTTCATACAGGACCCGCAGCGCAGGCAGTTGAGCAGTTTGCGGTGCTTCGCGTCAGCGAGGATGCGGCTCCTGCCGTTGTCGACGATGATGATGTGGAAGCGTGACCCCTCCTTCGGAGCGGAGTAGTGGGTGGTGTATGCCGTGACGGCCTGCCCTGTGGCGCTTCTTGCCAGCAGGCGCGTGAAGACGCCGAGGGACCTTCTGTCCGGGACTATCTTGTCGATGCCGAATGCGGCTATCTGCAACGGGGCGCACGATGTGCCCATATCCGCGTTGCCTTCATTCGTGCACACCACGACCTCTCCGGTGGATGCGACCGCGAAGTTGGCTCCTGTCATCGCCGCGTCCGCTTCCAGGAACTTCTTCCTGAGGTTGCGGCGTGCCACCCTGGTCAGGAAGGTGGGGTCGGAGCCGGCCGCCGCTGCGTTCTCAAGCCCCTCTGCGCGGGCTTCCTCCTCCATCTGTGCAGCCATCTCGGCATTGAACAGTTCCGCTACCTGCTCGCGTTTCACGTGGATTGCGGGGAGCACGATGTGGCTTGGACGCGATTCCATAAGCTGGATGATCCTTTCGCCGAGGTCCGTCTCGACCGTCTCTATTCCGAGGCTCTCCAGATAGGGCCTCAGTTCGCATTCTTCGGAGAGCATCGACTTGCTCTTGACGAACTTCCTCACCTTGTTCTCCTGGAGGATGGAACCTATGATCTCACGGTATTCGGCTGCGTCTGCGGCCCAGTGGACTATGGCCCCGTTCTCCGTCGCACGCTGTTCGAACTGCTCGAGCAGCAGCGGGAGATGGGTGTTGCTGTATGACTTGATGGCGGATGCGGCGTCCCTGAGCGCTTCCCATTCGGGGATCTCCTTGCTGACCCGGTCCCTCTTGCTCCTGACTATCCACAGGGTTTCGTCCTGCCAGCCCGAGGTCCTGATGTCCGAAACTGCCTTCGTTGCTGCTTTATTCATAGGCGAGTATTTCTATTATGTGGATGGTCTTCAGCTTCAGCTTCTCTGCGGCTATTATGCCCGCCTGGTGCATCAGACAGGAGGAGTCGGCTGCGGTTATGTACTCCGCTCCGGTGGCGAGGTGGCGCTTGACCTTGTCCTGCCCCATCCTTATCGAAAGCGGACTTTCCTCCAGGGAGAAGAGGCCTCCGAAGCCGCAGCATTCGTCGGGACGTTCGGGCTCGACCACCTCGATGCCCTTCACCAGGGACAGCAGGTCCTTCAGCTTGTTGAAATACGGCTCGTTCAGTTCCGATGCGGAGCTCAGGCGGGCAAGACGTACTCCGTGGCAGGAGTTGTGGAGCGACACCTTGTGGGGGAACACAGCAGGCAGAGAATCGGGCTTCAGCACGTCGTGGATGAATTCGCATATCTCCCAGACTCTGCCGTCGAGGCGGTCTGCGTAGTGTTCCCTGACGTATGTGACGCAGCTCGAGGAGGGGCTTACTATCACGTCGTAGTCCTTGAACAGCCTCACGAAGCGTTCGTAGAGCTTTTCCGCGTCCTTCTCGTATCCCGCATTGCCTTGCGGCTGCCCGCAGCAGGTCTGTCCCTCCGGTATCTCCACTTCGCAGCCGAGACTCTTCAGGAGCCTCAGCGATGCGTCGATCACGCCCGGTGCGGTTGCCCTGACATAGCAGGGGACGAACAGTGCTACTTTCATATTTGTTCAATTTTATTCAAAATTACGCATTTTTTGCGTATTTTTGTTAAAACCTCATAAGAATGACCATCTCAAAATCGCAACTCAAGCCCGAAAGACTTCTGCTTTCGACCCGGCTCATACTGAAAGGCCACGTACTCAACCCGTTGTGGTATTCTGCGGAGCGCCGCCGTGCCATACGTTCCGCCGTGTTCTCCAGATACGTCGGCGGCTATGTGTCCCGCCACTACCTTGCGGCTGCCGAAAAGGCAGTGCCGTCAGTGCCTGACGGAGAGGAGGAGAAGATATGGGCGATATGGTTCCAGGGCGAGAAGAATGCTCCGGAACTCATCAAGACCTGTTATGAGTCCATCCGGAAATATCATCCCGGCAAGCTTGTGGTCGTTGATATGGACACTCTTTTCGATTACATCACCCTTCCCGACGAGATAGTCCGCAAGTTCCGTGAGGGCAAGATCAATTATGCCCATTTCTCCGATATCTGCCGCGTGGAGCTGCTTTATGAGCACGGCGGCATCTGGCTCGATTCGACCTGCTTCCTGACGGGACCGGTCCCCGACTTCATCCAGGAAAGGGACTTCTTTGTGTACCGTTCGGGCCATAAGATAAGCGGTTATTACAGCTATATCCAGAACTGTTTCATACGGGCGCGCAAAGGCTCTGAACTTCTTGCCGGCTGGCGGGCGATGATAATCGATTTCTGGATGAAGGAGGACAAGAGGGCGGATTATTTCCAGCATCAGCTTATGTTCAAGGCGCTTGTGGAAGGGAACAGCCGTGCGGCGGAACTTTTCAGCACTATGCCTCAGATGGACCACGATCCGCTCCATTCCATCTGGTGCCTCCGTGGGAACGAGCCTTATGACAAGGCTTCCTATGATGCGATGATCGATCCTGACTATTTTTTCCAGAAGACGACCTACAGGGACGTTCCGACCATTATCCCCGGTTCATACAGGGACTTTATCCTCAAGCACGGCAATGATTGAACTCGAGATAGGCCGGACACATAAGGTCCTTCTCGAGATATTGAGGGACATCGATGCATTCTGCAGGGAGGAGGGCCTCCGTTATTGTCTTTCCCACGGTACGCTTCTCGGCGCCGTCCGCCACCACGGGTTCATCCCCTGGGATGATGATGCCGATATCTTTATGCCGCGTCCGGATTTTATGAGATTCGTGGAAATCTATAATCGCTCGCGTGGTGATTCTCCTTATCGCTGCGTTTATCGCGAAGGTGTCGATGGGCTCGAGTTGTACGTCGGCTTTGCGAAGGTGAGCGATCTCAGGACGGTCGTGGTGGGGCAGGATGGCAAGGAACATACTTATGGTGTCAACGTGGATATTTTCCCTGTTGACGGTACCCCTGAGGATCCTGTTGCGCGCGAGCGCTCCGCCCGCAGGGCCAGTCATTTTGCCCATAGGGTGTATCTGCGCGGCTGCGGTTTCTTCCCGGTCAATTTCCATAATCCCCTGATTCCGCTGGTCAGCGCCCATCTCCATTCGCGTGAGTACTGGATCTCAAAGCTGGAGAACTACGTCCTTCAGTATGATTTTGACAAGAGCGGGGTCGTGTGGGATGTGTGCGAGAGGTATGATCTGAACCATCCGATACCGAAGGCTTTCTTCGACAATCTTGTCGATATGGAGTTCGAGGGCTGCCTTCTCAAGGGTTTCGCGGATGCCGATTCCTATCTCACGACGCAATATGGCGACTATATGACGCCCCCTCCCGAGTCCCAGCGCCAGATTCACCACACCGGCACCTTCTGGAGGGAGGATAACTGGCCTTTTTAGGGGGCTCTGCCCCCTGACTCGCTCGCGACACTGTCGTTTTGCTCGCTACCCCCGCCGCTCCCGGCCTACCGATTCCGCAACTGCGTTGCTCCATCCC
>JAKSKA010000006.1 GCA_024401915.1 Bacteroidales bacterium | reverse complement strand
CCCCCCGGAAAAACGGCACTTTCGCCGATGCTACGTTCGGCGGAGGCGGACACTCCTCGGAGATATTGAGAAGACTCGGTCCCGCGGGACGGCTCGTGGCCTTCGACAGGGACGCCGATGCTCTCGCAAACGCTCCCGATGACGGGAGATTCACTCTTGTCCACAATAATTTCAGATTCATATACAATTACGCGGCGCAGATGACGGGAGGTCCCGTCGGTGAAGGCGTTTTCGACGGCATTATCGCCGACCTGGGCATAAGTTCCCATCAGGTGGATACCGCCGGACGGGGATTTTCCTTCAGATTCTGCGCCCCGCTCGATATGCGAATGAACGTGCAGGGCAAACTGACCGCAGCCGACATTGTCAATTCTTATACGCAAGAAGAATTGGAAAGGATTTTCAAGCTCTATGGTGAAGTGGACAACGCCAGGCGCATAGCCCAGCTCATAGTGGCTGCGCGCGCCTCCGCCGCCCTTTCCACCACCGACGACCTCGACAATGCCATTGCGGCAGCCCTGCCTTCTTTCGCTTCTCACAAATTCCTCGCGAAGGTCTATCAGGCCCTGAGGATAGAGGTGAACCAGGAAATGCGTTCCCTCGAGAAGTTCCTGGAAGGTGCGGTGCGCGCGCTCAAGCCCGGAGGAAGGCTCGCTGTCATAACCTACCACTCGCTGGAGGACAGGATGGTCAAGAACTTCATCAGGACGGGCAACGTGGAAGGACGGGAGGAGAAGGACATCTTCGGACGCAGCCTCTCCCCTCTCGCAGCCGTGAACAGGAAACCGATACTGCCGCAGGAAAGCGAGATTGCGGCGAACACGAGGGCGCGCAGCGCCAAACTGCGTGTCGCGGAGAAAAAAGGCAAGGAGGAGCAATGATGGAAGAGAACAAGACATTCAAGCTGGGCGACATCCTGACCTTCATAAAGAACAGCATCCCCGCCATACTCAGAGGGGAATTCCTGTTCCGCTTGAAGGTGGACAGGTTCCTGCCCCACATCGCCTGGCTCTTCTTCCTCTTTGCGATGATAATATGGGCATCACTCGCAATCGAAGGCACGATGGCGGAAGTGGAGAAGAACAAGGCCATACTGAGGGAACTGGAGATCTCGAACGCCCAGAAGACCTACGAGGTGGTGAGCCTGACGAGACGCTCCACCGTCGAAGAGATGCTGCAGGATATGGGGTCGGATGTCAAGGAGGCTGAAAAAAGGGCAACGGTATTGAAGAAATAAGCAATGGATAGCAATAAGAAAAGAGACAAGATAGGGTTCGCGGTGTACGTGATGTATGCCGGAGCGCTTCTGCTGTCCATCGTCCTGATGGTCAAGCTTCTCTATCTTATGATCTTCTTCAAGCCCAACCCTGAGATATCCAAAGCCCTCCAGAACAGGAGCACCTACACCTCCATCGAGCCTGCCCGCGGCAACATCATCGACTGTGAAGGCCGTCTGCTGGCAATCTCCTGTCCGAGCTACCAGCTCTATATGGACTGCACAGTCCGCAAGGAGTTCTTCAAGTCCAAGAAGAACAAGGAGGAAGGCCGGAGGCTGGAGCTGGAATGGAGGGAGAAGGCACGCGAGCTCTCGCTCGAACTGGAGGAAGTCTTCCCCGAGAAGACCTCCAACCAGCACTACAACGCCATAATCAACGGACGCGAGACGGGCAAGCGCTACCTCAAGATAGGAGGGCGCATCGACCACAACACCTACAACAAGGTCTGCCAGTTCCCCCTCTTCCGCGAAGGACGCTACAAGAGCGGGCTGATAACGGAGACGGAGATAATACGCCAGTACCCCTACGGCGAACTCGCACGCCGTACCATAGGCTTCGTCCGCAACAACAAGGAGATAGCCAACAGCCACATCGGCCTCGAGGGCAAGTTCGACTACGTACTCCACGGCAGCGAGGGACACGAATGGCTGCGCCACACCGATGAGGGGCTCGTCGTCAACAACGACAGCTCCAGGGTGAAACCGGTTGCAGGACGCGACCTCCGCACTACAATAAACATTGATTATCAGGATATTGCCGACAAGGCACTCAGAAGCGAGGTGGAAGAGAAGGAGGACCTTGTCGGAGCAAGCCTCGTCCTGATGGAGACGAAGACGGGAGCGATACGCGCGATGGTCAACCTCACCCGCAACCCGAAGACCGGGAGATACGAAGAGGTCCAGAACTTCGCGGTGACTCGCAAGTGCGAGCCGGGATCGGTATTCAAGACCGTGACCCTTATGTCCGTTCTGAGCGACGGCTACGTGAAGAGTCTCGACGAAAGCTTCCCCACATCCTCCATCCAGGTGGCCGGTACGGACATCAGGGACCAGCATATAGCCGATTTCCGCAGGGACCACGGCAAGGACCGCATCACGATTGGAGAAGGCCTCAACATCTCCTCCAACTTCGTGTTCGCATCCCTGGCGGTGAAAAACTATGGAAAGCATCCCGAGCGCTTCATCCAGAACATCTATGACTACAAGCTCGGCGAAGCCTTCGATTTCGACCTCGACGGTATGCCGGCACCCACGGTCCTCAGCCCGAAGAACACGGCCTGGTCCAACAACATACTCGGCCGTATCGGCTTCGGATACGCAACGGAGGAGACTCCGATGCATATCCTGACCTTCTACAATGCCATAGCCAACAAGGGAAGGATGATGAAACCCTACCTTGTCGAGGACATCGAACTCCACGGCATCGTGACCGACAAGCGCGGTCCCGCCGTGCTGAACGCATCCGTCTGCTCGAGGGCTGTCGCCGACACGCTGACACGCGCCCTGGAAGGCGTCGTAAGCGACGGTACGGCGAAATGGAGCCTCAGGGGCGTTCCCTGCAAGGTGGCCGGGAAGACCGGAACCTCCTTCGGCTCGTTCGGCGCGAGCGGCTATACGGACGAGCAGGGGCGCAAGAAGTATCAAGGCACCTTCGTGGCCTTCTTCCCCTCCGACGACCCGCAATACACCATTACCAGCACAGTATATTCCGAGCCCACGCGTACCCAGTACCAGGGCGGCGGCACCCCGGCGACGGCGGCCCGCAGCGCCATCTCGGAGATATGGAACATAGACCCACGGTTCAGAGAAGAAATCAGAGCAGCAAAATGAAGATAACAGAATACCCTGCAATAACCTGCGACAGCAGGACAGTGACTCCGGGAGCGCTTTTCATAGCGGTTAGGGGCAAGAACGACGACGGCAACAAGTACGCCGAGGCCGCCCTTGCCGCAGGAGCAGCCGACGTCGTGTCGACAGACCGTCACGGACTCGCGATGATGGCCGACGAATATTACGGCCACCCGTCAGGAAAGCTCAAGCTCGTCGGCATCACCGGCACCAACGGCAAGACCACTACGGTCACCCTGCTTTACAGGCTGTTCCGCAGCCTCGGCTACGAATGCGGACTGCTCTCGACCATAGCCAATTATGTGGGCACCCGCCGCACCGAGACCACCAACACCACCTCCGATCCCATCACGATCAACCGCCTTCTCGCCGAAATGGTGGAGGCAGGCTGCGAGTACTGCTTTATGGAGGTCAGCTCGATAGGGGTAGAGCAGGAGCGCATCGCCGGCCTTGAGTTCGCCGTCGGCATCTTCTCCAACCTGACCCACGACCACCTTGACTACCACGGGACCTTCGACGAGTACCTGCGCTGCAAGAAGCTCTTCTTCGACGGCCTGCCCGCCGGCGCCACGGCAATCACCAACGCCGACGACCGCAACGGGATGATAATGCTCCAGAACACGGCTGCCCGCAAGGTCAGCTATTCCTGCCACACGGGCGCGGACCACTGCTGCAAGATATTGGAACAGAGCTTCGAAGGGATGCTGCTCCGCATCGACGGAACGGAAGTGTCCACACGTCTGATCGGCCAACACAACGCCTACAACCTGCTCGCAATATACAGCACGGCCGTCGAACTCGGCGCCGACAGGAATGAGGTGATGCTTGCAATCTCCACCCTCGGGTCGGCCCCCGGCAGGCTCGAGAACATCAGCGGCCCGCGCGGGCTCAGCGTCATCATCGATTACGCCCACACCCCCGACGCCCTCGAGAACGTGCTCAAGACGCTAAGGGCAGTCGCTCCGGAGCGCGAGCTCGTGTGCCTTTTCGGCTGCGGCGGAGACAGGGACAGGACAAAACGTCCGGAAATGGCCGCGATAGCGGAGAAACTGGCGGACAGGATATTCATAACCTCCGACAACAGCCGTACGGAACGCACGGAAGACATTATCGAGGACATAAAGAAAGGCCTCGGCGCCGAAGGTTTGAGGAAAACGGTATGCATCTCCGACAGACGCGAAGCGATACGCTCCGCTATAATGTTCTCGCCCGAGAACTCCACGATACTGCTTGCGGGAAAGGGCCACGAGGACTATCAGATAATTGGAACTGAAAAACGCCATTTCGACGAGCGTGAAATCGTCGCCGAGACTTTTGAAACACTGGCATAATGCTCTATCATATAACAAAATGGCTTGAAGCCGCCGGACTGGACATCCCCGGTCTCGGACTGATGAACTACCTTTCCTTCAGGGCTATGCTCGCTGCCGTGTTCGGAATGCTGATCGCATTCATAGCCGGCGGACGCATAATCAGCTGGCTCCAGCGCAAGCAGATCGGCGAGACGATACGCGACCTCGGTCTGGAAGGCCAGATGCAGAAGAAGGGCACGCCGACTATGGGCGGAATCATAATAATCCTCTCTGTCGTCGGGTCGGCACTACTGGTGTGCAAGCTCGACAACATCTACACGATGCTGCTGCTTGTGACCACTCTCTGGTGCGGCGGAATAGGCTTCACAGATGACTACATCAAGGTTTTCCGCCACAACAAGGAAGGGATGAGCGAGCGTGGGAAACTGATTCTGCAGTTCCTTCTCGGCCTCTTCGTCGCCGGTATGATGTGCTTCAGCCAGGCCATCCACACGGACCAGCTGGTGACCACCATCCCCTTCGTCAAGGCCCACGAATTCGACTATTCCTGGCTTTCGCCCTTCAGCGGCCAGCTTGGGGTGTACTGCTCCTGGGCCATATATATGATAATGATCATCATCGTCATCCTCGCCTGCTCCAACGGAGCCAACCTCACGGACGGAATGGACGGACTGTCGGCCGGCACATCGGCCATAGTGGGCGTGGTCATCGGCGTGATGGCGTGGCTCAGCGGCGATGCCATCGACGCACGCTACCTTAATATAATGTACCTCCCGGGATCAGGCGAGGTCGCAATCTATATGGCCGCGTTCGTCGGGGCGCTGATAGGCTTCCTGTGGTACAACAGCTTCCCGGCCCAGGTATTTATGGGCGATACGGGCAGCCTGACCATAGGCGGGGTGATAGGCGTGAGCGCCGTGCTGATACGCAAGGAGCTCCTGCTCCCCATCCTCTGCGGCATCTTCCTCGCCGAGGCGGCATCCGTGATCATCCAGCGCAGATACTTCAAGTACACGAAAAAGAAATACGGTGAGGGCCGCAGGGTATTCCTGATGTCCCCCATCCACCACCACTACCAGAAAAAGGGCATTCCCGAGCCGCGGATCGTGACACGCTTCTGGATAATAGGGCTTATTCTCGCGGTATCAACTCTTGCATTGTTAAAAATCAGATAATTATGGGCAGAATCGTAGTTTTGGGAGGAGCGGAAAGCGGTGTGGGCGCCGCCGTGCTCGCAAAGGTGAAGGGCTTCGACGTCTTTCTTTCAGACAAGGGAAAAATCAAGGACGAATATACCGAGACGCTGCGCAAGTGGGGTATCCCCTTCGAGCAGGGCGGCCATACGGAGAGCCTTGTGCTGAATGCGGACGAAGTGATCAAGAGTCCCGGAATCCCCGAGACGGCGCCTATGGTGCGTGCGCTCAGGAGCCGCGGAACGCATATCGTCTCCGAGATAGAGTTCGCTTCGCGCTATGACAACGCGAAGAAGATATGCATCACCGGTTCGAACGGCAAGACGACAACGACGTCTCTCATCCACTACCTGCTCACCGAAGCGGGCCTCAACGCCGGCCTCGGCGGCAACATAGGCAAGAGCTACGCAATGCAGGTAGCGACCGAGGAACACGATTACTACGTGCTGGAAATCAGCAGTTTCCAGCTCGACGACACTTACGATTTCCGCCCCGACATCGCCATCATCACCAACATCACGCCCGACCATCTCGACAGGTACGACTACAAGATGGAGAACTACGTGAAGGCGAAGTTCAAGATCATACAGAACCTCCGTCCCGAGGACTGCTTCATATTCGATTCCGATGACAAGATTACGATCGAGCATCTCAGCAGGATCGTGACACAGGCGAAGATGCTGCCGTTCAGCCAGGAGAAGGTCGTAAAGCCCGGTGCCTACCTCAAGGACGACAAGATCATACTCGATTACGAGAAGAGCGAAAGCGAGATCTACCTCGAGGAACTGGCCCTTGGCGGACGCCACAACATCTACAACTCGATGGCCGCCGCACTCGCCGCCAAAGCCACCGGAATCGACGACGAGACGATACGCAGGTCACTCAAGACCTTCGCTCCGATAGAGCACAGGCTGGAGCCCGTCCTGAGCATCGGTGACGTGCTTTACGTCAACGACTCGAAAGCGACGAACGTGGATGCCGCCTGGTATGCGCTGGAGTGCCAGAAGAGGCCCGTCGTCTGGATTGTCGGCGGCGGCGACAAGGGCAACGACTATTCGGTGCTGATGGATCTCGTGAAAGAGAAGGTCAAGGCGATAGTCTGCCTCGGGATAGACAACCACAAGTTCCACGAAGCCTTCGAAGGCATAGTGGGCAGCGACAAGATGGTGGACACGCTCAACACGGACGATGCAGTCCGCGCCGCCAGAGACTTCGCAAGCGCAGGTGACGTCGTGCTCCTCAGCCCCTGCTGCACCAGCTTCGACCTCTTCAGCTGCTATGAGGAGCGTGGCGAGAAATTCAAGGAATCCGTAAGAAAACTGTAGTCTGATGGCCGTCAAGGACAAAATAAAACCGCTGCTCGAACGCTTCGAGGGAGACCGTGTCGTATGGATGATATTCCTGATGCTCGTCTTCATCTCGATAGTCTGCATCTTCTCATCAACCTCAAGGCTCCTGGACGGGGACACGACGAGGGTCGATGTGATAAGCAGGCATATGTGCGTGGTTCTTGGCGGAATAGGAATCGTCCTTGCCTGCTTCATATTCAAGGATACGCGCGTCTTCCGCTGGGCCTCGAAATACGGGTTCCTGCTCACACTGATACTGATGGGCCTGCTGGTCTCCAGGATAGACACGGGCTTCATCAAATCCTGCAACATCAACGGAGCAAGGCGCATCCTCGCCATCAAGGGAGTCCAGATCCACGTCCTCGAGGTCGTGAAGATCGCAATGATACTCTATATGTCCTGGGCTATGGACGCAAGGAAGAAAGGGGAGCTGAGATGGAACGACAAGCCGAAACGCAGGGACATAGCATACATCTACGGGCCCTTTGTCGTGACGACGGTGCTCGTGATGACCGCCAGCAACTCCGCGATGATATTCATTGCTGCGATGATGCTCGTCGTGATATTCCTCGGAGGAGGTGAAATCAAGAGCTTCTTCCTCCTCGCCCTCCTTGGCGTCGGTATAGTCGGAGCAGGATTGGGGATATGCAAGCTCACGGACGGCAAGGTGTTCGGACGTCTGGAGACTATGGTGTCGCGAGTCTTCAAAGAGGACGATGAAGAGGCGTTCCACAAGGCCAGGAAAGGCAGCATCGAGTACCAGGAGGCGCTCGACAAGCTCAGGCAGCCGTACGGCGCGAAGATAGCGATCCACGAAGGCTGGCCCCTGCCCAAGGGACCCGGGCAGAGCACCCAGCGCTACTGCGTGCCCGATATGTCCGAGGACTATATGTTCAGTTTCATAGTGGAGGAGTACGGAATCCTCGGTGCGCTGCTGATACTGACGCTGTATGTCGCGCTCCTCGCAAGGGCGTCCATAATAATAAAGACCTTCGGGAAATCCTACACCTACGAGAAGCTCACGCTGGCGGGACTGAGCCTGCTCATCAGCGGCCAGGCGATGATGCATATCTGCGTGAACGTCGATCTGGGCGTGATGACCGGCCAGACGCTGCCGCTTATCAGCCACGGAACGTCGGCGTTCCTGTGCTTCTGTCTCGCCTTCGGCATCATCCTGTCATTCAGCCGTATCGCGACGAAGCAGCTGGAGCGGGAGCAGAAGAAGGCACAGCCGCTCGTGGAACTGCGCGAGAACGTGAGTGCCGGCCTGGATGCACTGGACACTTTCGAGTCCGCGAACCAGACGGCAAGCGAAGAACTTGATGAATTCGACGATTATGGAGTATAAAAAGATCAGAGCAATAATCAGCGGCGGAGGTACGGGAGGCCATATCTTCCCGGCGATCTCAATTGCCAATGCGCTGCGCGCAGCGAACCCCGGGAACGAGATTCTCTTCGTCGGAGCGGAAGGAAAGATGGAGATGGAGAAGGTTCCGGCTGCGGGCTACCGCATCGAAGCGCTTCCCATAGTCGGACTTCAGCGCCAGCTGAACTGGAAGAACATAAAGAACGACCTGCAGATACCGTTCAAGGCCGCGGCAAGCCTGCACAAGGCCGGACGCATAATAAAGGAATTCAAGCCGGACATAGCGATAGGGGTTGGAGGATACGCGAGCGCGCCGCTGCTCTGGAAGGCGACGGCAGCGAAGATCCCCGCTCTCATCCAGGAGCAGAACGGTTTCGCCGGACTGACAAACAGGCTGCTTTCTAAACGCGTAGGCTGCATCTGCGTGGCCTATGACGGTATGGAACGCTTCTTTCCCGCCGACAGGATAGTCTTCAGCGGCAACCCCATACGGTCGGAAATCCATCCTTATGACGAGAAGGACAAGGCGGAGGGGACAAGTTTCTACGGCTTCACCCCGGGACTGAAGCATATACTCATCGTCGGGGGAAGCCTCGGCGCAGGCACGCTCAACCGAGCAATGAAGGGCTGGATAGAAGCCGGCTGTCCCGGAGGAGAAGGAGTGGAGATACTCTGGCAATGCGGCAAGTACTACAAGAAGGGAATCGACGAGTTTATGGCGGGACGCGATCTGCCGGCGATCCACTACAGCGACTTCATAGCGAGGATGGACCTCGCCTACGCAATGGCTGACGTGGTCATAAGCCGCAGCGGCGCATCAAGCGTATCGGAAATCTGCGCTGCACGGAAAGCCGCCGTGTTCGTACCCTCCCCCAACGTGGCGGAGGACCACCAGACCCACAATGCAATGGCGCTCGTAAACCGCGGGGCCGGCATGCTGGTCACGGACTGCGATGCCGGAAAGGAACTGATGCCGGCAGCCCTGGAGCTCTGCCGCGATGAGGAGAGGATAAAGGAAATGGAAGCCGCCGTAGCGCCGCTCTCAAGGCTCGATGCAGCCCGGACAATAGTTGATGAAATATACAAGCTGATATGGGATAGGTTGGCTTTATGGCGGTCGGAGGGATAGGGATGTGTGGGATGGCGCGGGACTGGGAGTGCGAGGGGAGGGGGGTGTCAGGCTACGACCGGACACGCTCGGATCGGACCCACAAGCTCGAAGAAGAGGGAATCCCCGTCCATTACGAGGACAGGCCTGAGGAGATACCTCAGGACATAGAGGAAACGCTGGTGATCTACACCCCCGCCATTCCGGAGGAACTGGGAGAATATCAGTACGTGGTCTCCAAAGGCTACCGCATCGTGAAGCGGTCCCGCGCACTCGGCGAAATAACCGCCGGCCAGAACTGCCTTGCCGTTGCGGGCACGCACGGAAAAACGACCACAAGCACCCTCGTAGCCCATATCCTGACGGAGGGCGGTGACGGGTGTTCAGCCTTCCTTGGCGGAATTTCGAAGAACTACGGGACCAACCTGCTGATGAGCAAATCACCCACAGTCGTGGCTGAAGCCGACGAGTTCGACCGCTCCTTCCTGCAGCTCCACCCTATGATTGCTGCAATCACGGCGATGGACGCCGACCACCTCGACATCTACGGCGACCTCGCCCACGTCCAGGAGGCGTTCAGGCAGTTCGCATCGCAGGTAAGTGAAACGCTGATTCTCAAATACGGGCTTCCTGTCAGCCGCGAAGATACGGAGGCCAGGATTTTCACCTACCATTTCGACAACCCCGGAGCTGATTTCCACAGCGACAACCTGAGGCTGGGTCCCGACGGCCACTACACCTTCGACCTGGTCCATCCCGGTGGCACGCTGACCGACATACGGGTGGGCACCCTTGGCTGGGTGAACGTGGAGAACAGCATCGCTGCCGCAGCCATCTGCCTCTGCTACGGAGTGGACGCGCAGAAAGTAAGATCGGCGATAGGCAGCTTCAAGGGCGCCGTAAGACGCCTGGACGAGCACATCAACACCCCGTCCCTGACCTACGTAGACGATTACGCCCATCACCCGGCGGAGCTCGCCACCGCCATATCCTCCCTGCGCGGCATCTTCCCCGGGAGGAAGATCACGGGAATATTCCAGCCCCATCTCTACACCCGCACCCGCGATTTCGCACCCGAATTCGCAAAGGCCCTCAGCGGCCTTGACCGGGTTGTGGTCCTCGACATCTATCCGGCAAGGGAGGAGCCCATCCCCGGAGTGGATTCGAACCTCATCTTCAAGGATATAACGGCCGGAGAGAAGATTCTCCTGAAGCGCGATGAGCTGATGGACTGGGTGGAGAAGGAAGACTTCGACGTGCTCGTCACCTTCGGGGCCGGCAACATCGACAGGTTCATCGAACCAATAAAGGAAGTCCTCGGAAAGAGAATATGAAAAGATGGGTGTCATACGCCTTGACAGGCCTTGCAGGAGCAATCTTCTTCATAGGTTGCGCCCTTATCCTGCATTGCAGCGACCTGAGCCTGGCGCAGACGACCTGCGGCTCGATAAGCACCCATTTCACCGACACGCTCGGCTTCGTCACGGATGACGACGTCAAGAAGTGGATTTCGGAAGGATACGGGGACTGCATAGGCCAGAACGTGGATGATATAAGGCTTCACGAGATCGAAGCCCTGATAGAGTCCAAGAGCGCCGTAAGGACAGCCGAGGCGTGGATCTGCTCCGACGGAGTGCTGAACGTCAGCATAAGCCAGAGGGAGCCGGTGATGCGGTTCATCTACCCGGACGGCAGCGGATTCCAGGTTGACGACAGGGGCGGCATCTTCCCCCTCCACCGCAGCTACAAGGCAGACGTGCTGGAAGTGTGCGGAGAGATTCCGTTCTCGGTCAGCCCGGGCTACACCGGCAGGGCGGAAAACGGAAAAGACGCGCTCTGGATAAGCCGTATGCTCGCTTTACAACACTACATCGAAGCTTCTCCCGAATGGAAAAACAGGGTATGCGGGATCCACGTCAGGAAGAACGGGGACCTCGTTCTCAGTATGGCGGAGGCGGACGAGAAATTCATTTTCGGCGGACCGGTGGAATTGGAAGAGAAATTCGACGGGATTTCAAAATACTATAGTTATATTCGCCCTGAAAAAGGGGATAATTTCTACAAGAGCGTTAACGTAAAATATAACGGACAGATAATATGCAGGAAAGATATGTAGTCACAGCGGACCTGGGCTCATCCAAGATAGCCCTGACGGTAGCCCGCATAACGGACGATGTCGCGGAGATAATCTACAGCCGCGAGACACCCTCGGACGGAATACGCTACAGTTGCGTGTTCAACCCGACAAGGGCTGCGGCCGCGCTCAAGCGCGCCGTTTCCGAGGCCGAGACGGAACTCGACATCAAGATCCACCAGCTTGTCGTCGGGCTTCCCAGATACAGCGTCCGCCAGGAGATGGCGAGCGCGACCATCGAGCGTTCCGACCCTGATTCCTGCATCACGGCGGAAGAGATCCGCGGGCTCAAGAGCATAGCCTACGACGGCTATCCGATCGACGACAACGTCAACGAGACCATCTACGGCGGCGTGGTCCAGTCGTTCACGGCCGATGACCTTATCCAGGCGTCCGAAGAAGACGTGATCGGCACGGTTTCGAGCAAGATCGACGGCAACTACAAGCTCTTCATCGGTTCGAGGAAGGCGGTCGACAACATCGACGTGATGCTCAACAACACCGGACTGGCCTGCGCCAGGAAGATATTCCTGCCTCATCACACGGCCAGGGCCGTGCTCACCGCTGACGAGATGGAGAACGGCTGCGGACTCGTGGAGATAGGAGCCGGAGTGAGCTCCATATCGCTGTACAGGGGCGGTATCCTGCGCTATTATGCATCTATCCCCTACGGCGGCAAGGTCATCACGAGCGACATCAAGTACGAAGGGAGTTTCAACGAGAAGCTCGCCGAGAACATCAAGCTCGCCTATGGCGCCTGCATCCCCGAGAAACTTCAGTCGATGAGCGAAAAGATACTTCAGATAAATGACGACGAGACAGGATCCTATGTCCATCTGCCGGTAAAGTACCTCTCCGAGGTGATTACCGCGAGGATGAGGGAGATCTTCGACGCACTGCTCTTCCTTATCCAGGACAGCGGAATGAAGGAGCAGCTCCGCAGCGGCCTCGTGATAACGGGCGGCGGCGCAGGTCTTACCGGAGCGGCGAACCTGCTCCGCGAGATGTCGGGATACAACGTGAAGACAGGATATCCACGCCTGAAAGGGATACTCTCCAACTGCCCGGAAACTGGTGAGACGGCAATGGCCGCTTCCGCGGGAATGATCCTGTCCTGCTGCAGGGACAGCCACATCAACTGCGTGGAGGAGACGGGGTCCAAGGCTGCAGCCGCTACGGCAACAACGGCCGCTACGGTCCGGGAGGCTCCGGCACCGGCAGTACCTGTCCGCGAGGAAAGCAGGGAGGCTGTTCACGAGCCGGTTCAGGAAAAACCGGCGGAGACTGACCTTTTCGGAAACGAACTGGAACAAGAAGCACCCAGGCCAAAAAAGAAAGCCGAGACCAGGGAGACCAGGGAGCCAGCTGCAAAGCCGACCTGGAAGCTTCTTTCCAAAATAAGTTCAAAGGTTACGGACACGCTTGACAACACACTGGGCACATTGTTTGACCAGATGGGAACACCGGAGGAATAGAATATGGATATGATGATTGACATAAATCCCCCCACCAACTGGGAGGTCAGCGATGAGATAATCAAAGTCATCGGAGTAGGTGGCGGCGGCTGCAATGCCGTCAACACAATGTACCGCGACGGCATCGAAGGATGCAGTTTCGTCGTATGCAACACGGACTCTATGGCTCTGCGCAGCAGCCCGGTACCCGTAAAGATCCAGCTCGGAGCGGGACTGGGAGCCGGCACCGACCCCATCAAGGGACGCAACGCCGCTCTCGAAGCGCAGGAGGAACTGGAACGCACCGTGCTATCGGAAGCGACGAAGATGCTTTTCATCACCGCAGGAATGGGCGGAGGCACCGGAACTGGCGCCAGTCCCGTCATCGCCAAGATGGCGAAGGACAAGGGCATCCTGACGGTCGCAGTGGTCACGCTGCCCTTCCTCAACGAGGGCAACAAGGCCCGTTCGCGCGCCATCGACGGCATCCACGAGCTTGAGAAGAACGTCGATTCGCTACTTATCATCAATAACGAGAAACTTTACGAGCACTTCGGTGACAAACTTGTCCACGACGCCTTCCCGAAGGCCGACGAAGTGCTTTCCACGGCCGTGCGCGGCATCATCGAGATAATCCAGAAACCCGGTTTCATCAACGTGGACTTCGAGGACGTGAAGACGATGATGAAGGACAGCGGAATGGCGCTGATGGGCTATGGCTGCGGAAAGGGCGAAAACAGGATCGAGGACGCAGTCCGCGAAGCCTTCAAGTCACCGCTGCTCAACGATTTCGACCTCAAGTCAGCGAAGAACGTACTCGTGAACATCACCGAAGGCAAGAATGAGAACGGCCTGACGATGGACGAGCTCAAGGCGATCAACAGCAAGATCGAAGAATATACCGGAGGTGCCAACAACTTCAAGCGCGGCCTCATCTACGACGAGAACCCGGAGACGGCGGACGAGATACACATCACATCCATCGTGACCGGCCTGCGTTTCGCCGACGTCATCGACCCAACACGCGACACGGGAGACTACATTATGATTTCCCGCGACTTCGTTTATGACAAGGGCGCGCGCCTGAGCGGGGAAGGAATGTCCCTACAGGCCGAAAACGTACCCCATATAGGATTCAATACAAAAGAGAATATCTGCACGTTCAGATATGACGCCGACTGTCCTCCCGTGCTCCTCTCGAAGGACGGGGCAAGAAGGTCGGAACTTGAACAGACACCTGCAATCAGAAGAATAAGCAAATGAAGACAAGAGTAAGATTCGCCCCCTCCCCCACCGGCCCCCTCCATATGGGCGGCGTACGCACAGCGCTTTACAACTACCTTTTCGCAAAGCAGAACGGTGGTGATTTCATAATCAGGATCGAGGATACAGACTCCCACAGGTTCGTCCCCGGAGCCGAGAAATACATAATCGAAGCACTCAACTGGTGCGGGATAATACCCGACGAGGGTGTCGACGCCGAGGGCAACGTCGTGGAGACGGCTTCAGAACGCCATCCGCACGCACCCTACAGGCAGAGCCAGAGACGCGGCATCTACAGGAAATACGCCGAGCAGCTGGTGGCGTCAGGCAACGCCTACTATGCCTTCGATTCATCCGCAGAGCTTGAAGCCGCCCGCGCGGCGGCAGAGGCCAAAGGCGAGACCTTCATCTATAACTGGCAGACCCGCAAGGAGTTGAAGAACTCGCTCACCCTTCCTGAAGAAGAAGTAAAGCGCCTGCTCGAGGTGACCACGGACTGGATCGTAAGGTTCAAGATGCCCGAGGACACCATCGTCGCTATGGACGACCTCATCCGCGGCCACATCGAAGTGAACAGCTCGACGCTGGACGACAAGGTCTTGTGGAAGAGGGCGGACGAACTCCCCACCTATCACCTTGCCAACATCGTGGACGACCATCTTATGGAGATAACCGAGGTCATACGCGGAGAGGAGTGGCTTCCATCCCTCCCCCTCCACTACCTGCTCTACAAGGCATTCGGATGGACTGACACCCAGCCCCGCTTCGCCCACCTGCCCCTTCTGCTCAAGCCTGTCGGCAACGGCAAGCTCAGCAAGCGCGACGGTGACAAGATGGGATTCCCCGTATTCCCATTGAAGTGGGTCAACTCCGAGGGCGAAACCTCCCGCGGCTATCGCGAGGACGGCTACTTCCCCGAGGCATTCGTCAATATGCTTGCCCTGCTGGGATGGAATCCCGGCACGGAGCAGGAACTCTTCACGATGAAGGGACTCACCGAAGCCTTCTCACTCGACAAGGTCAGCAAAGCAGGAGCGAAATTCAACCCCGAAAAGGCAAAGTGGTTCAACAAGGAATACCTCAGGATGAAGGAGGACCGCGAACTTGCGGAGCTCTTCATCCCCATACTCAAAGCCAACGGGATAGACTACAAGTCAGCCGATTACGTGACGAATACAATTTCCATTACGCGTGAACGCGCCACCTTCGTGGCCGATTTCCTCGACATCACCCGTCCCCTCTTCACCGCTCCGTCGGAGTATGCCGAGAAGGACTGTGCCAAGTTCGGGGAATTCGCGCCGCTCGCCCTCGAGGCAATGGAGGCATCGGTTGACGCAGCATCGATGGAAGAGTATATCCGCAGCCACGAAATGCCTATGGGCAAGGTTATGAACTGCATCAGGCTCGCGCTGACCGGCGCAGCCAGCGGTCTCGGCATCGCCGACATAATATCCTGTATCGGCTACGGAGAAGCAGTCTCCAGGCTCAAGAAATTCATAGGATAAGGAATGAGGATAGGCATCTGCAGCGACCACGCCGGCGTCGGGTACAAGACGTTGTTGATTTCGTACCTTCTGAAAAAAGGCCACGAAGTGGTCAATTTCGGGACGGACTCCACCGAATCGATGGATTATACCGATGTGGCCCACCCCCTCGCCTCCGCCGTTGAAAACGGAGAAGTGGAGGCCGGTATCGCACTCTGCGGCACCGGGAACGGGATGGCGATAACGCTGAACAAGCACAGCGGCGTCCGTGCCGGGCCGGCCTGGCACACCAAGATCGCCGCACTCGCGAACGCGCACAACAACGCCAACATCCTCGTGATGCCGGCACGCTTCATCTCGAGCCGGATGGCGACACTCATCGTGCGCAGCTGGCTGGAAACGGAATTCGAAGGCGGACGCCATCAGCGCCGCATAGACAAGATACCGGTCTGCAAATGAAACTGCCGCTGCCTTCCGCCCCGCTGTCCCACGATATCGCGGACTACCCCGACGGCATTGTCCTGCCGATAGACAAGCCCTATCGCTGGACCTCGGCCGACGTGGTGAGGAAGGTCAAGTGGCGCGCCTGCAGGCATTTCGGCAAGAAGAACCTGAAAGTGGGCCACGCAGGCACGCTGGACCCGCTGGCTACAGGTATCCTGCTGATCTGCATAGGTCCCGCCACGAAACGCGCCGAAGAGCTGCAAGCCTCTGAAAAGGAATATGTTGCAGGCGTCAGTTTCGGAGCAACGACCCCGTCTTACGACCTGGAGAAGGATATAGACACGCTGTTCCCGCTGGACGGAGTTGACGAAGCGTCGCTCCGGAAAGTGCTGAATCGATTCATCGGAGAGCAGGAGCAGGTCGCTCCGCTTTTCAGCGCGAAGTCGGTGGATGGCGTAAGGGCCTACGAGACGGCCCGGAGGCTCCTGAAGGAAGCGAAGGCGGCCGGCAAGCCGTATTCAGACCCCGAAGGCATTCTCCAATCGTCGAGGATCACGATATACGATATGGAGCTGATGGATTTCAAGGGGCCGGAGGAAACGGAGGGACGGACAGCCCCTGTCGCGGACAGTGAGAAATCCGGAAGGATCAACGTCGCCTCAGCGGAGAATGTCCGGCTGGCGGAGAGCACCATCCGGGTCCGGTGCAGCAAGGGGACCTATATAAGAGCACTGGCGCGCGACCTCGGGGAAGCCCTCGGAAGCGGAGCGTTCCTGAACTCGCTGAGGCGCACGGAAAACGGAGGCTACACCATTTCGGAAGCCATAGGCCTCGAGGAGGCCCTGCAATTGTTTGAATTTTAAAAAAACACCAATATGAACAAGTCAAGATCCATAATCCTCGCCCTGGCGCTTCTTGCCGGGCAGGCACTTTCAGCACAGGAACAGACGGTGCGCATCTTCTCCCACCGCGGAGGCAGGATGGAGCACGACGAGAATACGCTCGAGGCCTTCCAGGCCAGCTACAAGGCCGGCTACAGGGGATACGAGACGGACATCAGGATGACCTCCGACGGCGAGCTGGTCGTCACGCACGACAGCAAGCTCGACCGCACCACGGACGGCACCGGAGCAGTGGAACTCAAGACTGCGGCCGAGATACGCGGCCTCAACACGAAGAAAGGCAACAAGATGCTGTTCCTCCCCGAACTCCTCGAATTCCTCAAGGGCCAGAAGGGTCTTTACGTCGAGTTCGAGCTCAAGACGAAGCCCGAGGAACTCTACCCGGAGGAAAGACTCCACGAATACTGCGACAAGCTCTACAAGGCCGTGATGGAGATCAAGCCTGATGATGCTGTGTTCGTATTCACCTCAAGCGACTACCGAGGACTCCGCTACCTCCAGCAGAAGTATCCCGGAGTCGATCTGCTGGCGATCACGTCCAAGCCCGTCTGTGACGAGACGATCTCGCTCTGCAGGGCGCTCGGCATCACCCGCCTCGGGGCCACAATGGACGGCACAAGCAGGGAAGCCGTGAAGAAAGCCCACAAGAAGGGCCTTATCGTAAGCCTCTGGCCGGGGAAGAGCACGGCCGACACTATGCTCGGAATCTTCCTTGGCGCGGATTTCCTCTGCACGGACATCCCCATCGAGGTAAAGAAATATCTCAAGAAAGAACAGCCCTGGGTCAATGTCGTTTATTAGGAAAATCATACCGCTTCTCCTTGTACTGGCCTCCTGCAGGCCTTCTGAGAAGCCCCTCATAGGCATCTCCTGCTGTCTGGATGACGGCAGGTCCCACATCAGCGCAGCCTATTTCGACGCCGTACTGGCAGCAGGAGGCGTACCGGTTGCCGTCCCCTGCGGCGACGAGGGGATGGTACGGGAGATTGACGCCCTGATACTCATCGGAGGGGAAGACGTGGACCCGGCGCGTTATGGGGAAAAGCCCGTGGGCGACTGCGTGGAGATAAACGCCCCTCGCGACACCGCCGACTTCGCGCTGGTCGGAGCGGCGATCAAGGAAGGGCTGCCCGTGCTCGCGATTTGCCGCGGGATGCAGCTCCTGAACGTAG
>JAKSKA010000059.1 GCA_024401915.1 Bacteroidales bacterium | reverse complement strand
GCGTATGCAACGGCACCGATGATGCCGCCGGTATAATAATAACGTGTGTTGTAGTTGGTCACGTCGCCACGGTTGACGCAGTCGGTAAGAACGGCGCCGGTGCCGTCATTCGTGGACACGATGCCGCCGATATGGAAATTGCCCGTACCTATGTTCTCTCCGTTCTTGTCATTATTGTAGACCCTGCCGTAATTGACGCAGCCGGTAATGGTCGTCGAACCTTTCATCGTTCCGGCGATACCGCCGGCACGATAGCAATAGGGAGCTGTGCTGAATGTCGTGGGGAGCATCTGGATGTCGCAGAAGTTCACCACGTTCTCCATACGGCCTTTCGAGTTGACATAAGCCACCAGGCCGACATAATACCAGGAATTGCTCGTACCCGTTCCGGCACATCCGGTAATCTTGTAGTAGGAATGTCCGTCATAAGTTCCGGCATCGGCCGCCGAGCCCTTCGAGAAATCATAGTCCTTGGAACCGATACAGACGTTCTTCATCGTTCCCGTAAGGGCAAAGAAGAAACCGGCCCTGGCACTCACACCTGTCCCGTGGATATTGTATATCCTGTGATGACGGCCGTCGAAAGTGCCGGAGAAGGTGGCCTTGTTATGGGCCTGCGACCCCTTGTTGTAATCGATGTCCGCACCGAGATATGCCACGTCGGTGGATGCCCAGGAGCCGCTGTCCTTGAAGAAGGCGTCAAGGTCGGCCTTGTTCATTATATAGTAGTACTTGTAGGAGGGAGAAACGAAGATGGATGACGGCAGCGCGATTCCGGCGCTGCGCTCCGCATCGATTTTGGAGGAACTGCTCTTCACGGAGCATTTCACCTGGCCGTCCTTCTTCAGAATGAGGCGGAGGCCCTTGGTGAATGTCTGGGGCAGCACTGCAACGGCATAGTCACCGGTCGTGAACGCGTCTCCGTCAGGAGAGTTGAACACTATGGTCTTCTCCCCTTTGACAACCGTCCAGGAAGGAGTCTGACCTGGAGTGACCGAAATCGTTCCCGCGATGACCTCGTCGTTGTTGCCTTCGATGATGACGCTCGTCACGTCCGTCTCGGTAATGGAGAACTTCACGAGAGAGAACAGGTTGCGGAATACCAGGTCCCCGTTCTGGGAAGACGCGACCTTTATCAGCGCTGAAGGGTCCGTGCCATAGGCGTCGGAGGTCTGCTCCGCCGGAAGGACGACGCTCACTTTCCCGTCTGAAATCGTCGCATCCTCACGATAAGGATACACGGCCACATAGGAGGCGGAAGGCTCGGCCTCACCCGTAAATTCGGCCTCGGTCCCGTCCGCCAGGGTGTTCACGAACTTATAGTTGACGTTCTCCGAGAACAGGGACACCGAATCCCCCTCGGCCCAGTATTGCGTACGTTCGGACCAGTTCGAGATGTAGGACTTGAGGTCGGTCTGCGTCTTCAGGGTCTCCATACCGGCCCCGAAGACCATCTTTTCAAGTCTGGCGCTCCCCTCTTCAGGAGAGGCGATTTCCTGTTTTGCACAAGAATATGAGACAAGTGCGGCGAAAACGAAGCCGGCAAAGAAAATCTTTTTCATAGGCATAAGTCTTATTCGAGTCCGTCGACCCAGTTGCTTGTTTCACTGAAAGGACCAAGATTCTCCTGCGTGGCGCTTTCCGGGCTGCCGCAAATCAGGGAGGATCCCTCAATTTTCTGCACCAGCGCCTCTGGTGCACGATAGTAATTTCTCACTGTCATTGGTTATTTAAGATAATTTAGCAAAGGTTCGAGTTTTTCTTTCGCTTTTTCATAAGTCGTCTCGCTGATGCAATACCTGATGAAGAATTCGATTGCACCGATGAGATGGACATTGTCCACGATTGTCAGGTCCACAAGTTCGCAGCCCCACTGCCTGCTGGCATTCAGGGAGCAGAGATAAGGCACTTGCTCGTCCTCGACCTCGTGGTACAGCGTCAGGATTTCCGGCTTCGCGGGAGCACCGCAGTTGAAAAGGGAATTCCTTTCTAAAGCGGCAAGCAGCGACTGCACGTCCTTGTTCGCGCCTTCCGTCTTGAAGAAATCAGGATGGATGACCTTCCTGATATCCTTGCCCAGGGGAATATGCCAGGTACTGAGGACGCTGCTGTTGAACTTCTTGTCCATCCCGGAGTCAAAGACTTCCTGTGCGTAGATATTGCGGAGATCCAGATCGAGATTGTCGCCATAGATTATGCCACGTATGAGATAAGGGAGATACCCGCAGAAGGCATACTCCACATCGGCGTTTCTTTTGAAATTGTCCAGCATCCCGAGAAGGTCCACGGGACCGGCTCCGGCCCTGACCCTCGTGATGCGGTCGGTATAGCCCCTGCGCTGCAGTTCGAACAGAGTGGCGAGTGTCCCCTGTCCGCCCTGGGAATAGCCGCAGAGCTCGATACCGTTATCCTTTTCATCCCTGTATTTCAGATTCTGCTTCTCCAGATACTCCTCCGCCGCCTTCAGGAAATCGGCCGACGCCGTACCGGTGAGGCCCGCGTGGAGATAGGGATGCTCGAATCTCGGAGTGCGGCTGACGCCGTAGCCGAGGTAATCCGCGAGTATGACCACGTCCGTCATCCCTTCCGCTCCCTGATGGAAAACGGGAGCGCATTCCGGAGCGAATTTCAGGTCGGTGGGAGCCGCTCCTATATCGCAGGTACCGTGCTGGACACTCACGATGCGGTCGAACTTGCCGGACTCGGTGACTGCGGACGGACAGGCGACAACGCCGGAAGCCGTCACCAGGTCGCCGGCAGGGTTCGTGGTCAGATACTTGATCTTCGATATCCTGAGCTCGGCATCCTCGGGAATGACATCATCCAGAGCGCTGGACAGCACCGGGGAGATGATCAGGGCCTCGCCGCCACTCAGATTGAGTCCGGTGACTATGCGGTTGATCAGATCCGACTTCATATCGTTCCTGTTGACGACATAGGCGTTTTCCAACATCCCGACATACTTGCCGGCATAGCGGGGGCCATCATCAGGAGTCTCCCTGCCGCATCCGGCCAGAACAAGCGCCGCCAGGGCAATGAATGCATATCTGAACAACCTTCTCATAGGAATCATACAATAAATACAAATATAAGAATAATAATCAGTTCCGTCAAGCCGCTCAGCTTGCATTGTTCTTCCCGGAAGGAGTCAGTTTCGCAAGGGCGTCTTCGAGCGAGATGGACCTCACCCCGCGGGCCTCTGGAGAAAAAACGTTCTCCTGATGCGCATCATCCATCCCCTCCCCGGCGGGGCCGAGGATATCGTCTATCACCGAAAACGCCTCTTCATCGAGGTCGATCACCTCCATAATACGCCTTCTGGTCTCACCGGGAAGCATACGGGAAAGTTCCTCGTCCGACGGCAGGGATTCGTCTATCGCACATATCTCATTCTCTATCGCGACGACCCTTTCCTCGATAGAGCACAACTGTTCCTTCAGGTTCTTGAGCTCGGCAATGCGCGCCATCACTTTCTGCGCTGTTTTCGAATAGTCCATACACCGTGAATTTTCAACAAAAATACTTAAAAATTCCGTCTCCTTGACATTATATTAGTATATTTGCATTATGGAAGCAATAAAAACCGCAATCCCCGGCGTCTTCATTCTCGAGCCCAGGGTTTTCAATGATTCAAGGGGATATTTCTTCGAGTCCTTCTCCCAGAGGGAGTTCGAGAGACTCATAGGCCCGATAAACTTTGTCCAGGACAACGAAAGCAAGTCATCCTACGGCGTCGTGCGCGGTCTTCACTTCCAGAAGCCGCCATACGCACAGTCGAAACTGGTGCGCTGCGTGCGCGGACGCGTCCTTGACGTCGCTGTCGATATCAGGAAAGGCTCCCCCACATATATGCAGTATGTTTCCTGCGAGCTCACCGAAGACAACCACCGCCAGTTCGTCATCCCCAAGGGCTTCGCCCACGGGTTCGCGGTGCTCTCGGAGACAGCAGTGTTCCAATACAAGTGCGACGAATTCTACCACCCCGAAGCGGAGGGCGGTCTGCCGTTGCTTGACAACGGGCTTGGTATCGAATGGGGCATCCCCGTCGGGGATATGATACTTTCGGACAAAGACAAGAACAGGGCTCCCCTGCTGGAAAGCCCGTTCATTTATTAAGCTTTCATCGCATCCATAACGCAGTCCCTGAGACTGCTCCCGATGGCGTATTTCGCAGTCCGGATCCCGAGCGCCGCGGCTGCAGCCACGTTGCTGTCGCTGTCATCGATGAAGAGGATATGCTCCGGAGCCAATCCTGTTCCGTCTATCATTCTCTGATAAATGCGGGCGTCAGGTTTCAGAAGTTTCTCCCTGTAGCTGTAGAAACGGTGCTTGACCGTTTTTTCCACATCGAAGCCGTGGGACGCGATGACCTCTTCGAAACGGGCCGCCGCCATAGGATTGTTATTGCTGAGAAAATAGATGTCATACTTCCCGGAGAGTTCCTCGATAAAGCGGAGCTTGTCGTCCGCGACGTCGCCCAGAAGGGAATCGAGGGCGTCCTTGACCTGCTGGCCGGTGGTTCCCTCATCGCACATCTCCAGACACTTCGCAACAAAGGTCTCCGGATCTATCTCTCCGGCTTCCATCTGCTTGATGATGCCTTTCTGGTGGAAAGGGTCAAGAATATCATCTATCTGGTACATACCGAGTTTCTTGAACTCGCGCCTGCATCTTTCCAACTTGATATCGATGAGCACCCCGCCCATATCGAAAACCACAGCTTTAATATCCATATCACAAATCATATTATCCAGTCAATCGTTCCTCGGCCGCGGGATGCGAGCCAGTCATTTGCCTTCGAGAAATGGCGGCAGCCGAAAAAAGCGCCGCGCGCCAGCGGAGACGGGTGGGCCGCCTCGAGGACAAGGTGGCGCGAAGCGTCTATCAGCGGCACCTTCGTGCGCGCATAATTGCCCCAGAGCATAAAGACTACGCCTTCGCACTCCCGTGAGACCGTCTCTATCACGGCATCGGTGAAGGTCTGCCAGCCGAAAGCGGCGTGGGACGTCGGCTCTCCGGCGCGCACGGTGAGTACGGCATTCAGGAGCAGCACGCCCTGCGAGGCCCATTTCTCCAGATTCGGACGCCCGGACATCCTGACGCCGAGGTCGTTCTCGATTTCCGTGAAGATGTTCTTGAGCGAAGGAGGGGCAGCCACTCCGTCCGGGACGGAAAAGGACAATCCCATAGCCTGGCCGGGCCTGTGATAGGGATCCTGCCCGAGTATCACGACCTTGACCTTGTCGAGCGGACAAAGTTCGAAGGCCTTGAAGATTTGGGAGCCGGGAGGATACACGACCGCCCCGGCAGCCTTCTCGGCGTGGAGCCTCGAAGCAAGCTGCTCGAAATAGGGCTTGTCGAATTCCGGCTGCAGCACACGGCGCCAGCTTTCTTCTATCCGTACTTCCATATTCAGTCCTCCGGCATCTGCACGCAGTATTTCCGCCACTTCCCGAGCAGTTCCGACATATCCTCCGGAATCCGGCTGTCAAACTGGAGCGGCTTTCCGCTCACGGGGTGGACAAAGCCCAGCGTTTTGGCGTGCAGCGCCTGGCGCGGGCATATTTCGAAGCAGTTCTGTATGAACTGTCTGTATTTGGCGTATATCGTCCCCTTCCTGATCTCGCGGCCGCCATAACGCTCATCGGCGAAAATGGGATGGCCTATGGAGCTGAGGTGTACACGGATCTGGTGGGTGCGTCCGGTTTCGAGCCTGCACTCTACCAGCGTGACGTAACCGAAGCGCTCGAGCACGCGATAGTGCGTCACCGCGTGTTTGCCCCTGGTCACGTCGGAAGTTGCCCTGAAGCGCAGTCGGTCCGAGGGGTCGCGCTCGATGTTGGTGTCAATTGTGCCTTCATCCTCGCGTATGTCACCCCACACAACAGCCTGGTAGCGGCGCTCTATGCTGTGGACGAAGAACTGCTTTGCAAGCCGCAGCTGCGCCTCGTCATTCTTCGCTACCGCGAGAAGGCCGCTGGTATCCTTGTCGATGCGGTGGACCAGGATGCCCATCCTCTCGTCGGTGGCGTCCGCACCCTGGCTGATGCCGAGATGGAAGGCAAGCGCATTGACGAGGGTTTCGGAGAAATGACCGTGTCCCGGGTGGACCACCATACCGGCCGGCTTGTTGACGACAAGGACATCATCGTCCTCGTAAACGATGTCAAGCGGAATGTTCTGGGGCAGGATTTCGAGCCCGCGGCGCCTGTAGGGCATCACGAAACGTATCACGTCTCCAGGGCGCACGATGCGGTTGGCCTTGGCGACCTCATCGCCCACCTTGACGTAACCGTTCTTTATGGCAAGCTGGATACGGTTGCGGGACGTGTCCTCCATATGCGTGGACATATATTTGTCCAGACGCACCGGAGCCTGTCCCTTGTCGGCGACCAGACGGAAATGCTCGAAGAGCTCCTGCTCTCCGTCGCCATCCACGCCGGTCTCCTCATCAAGATTCTCGTCCCACTCGTCAATCATAACTATTCCTCCTCAGCCTTGCCGAGAGCCTTGTTTATCTTCTTGGGATTCACTGAAAATTTCAGGGATACGGAAGTTCCCATCAGGTAGGACTTCCTCGAATTGACCGGATCCTGCTTTATGACAACGGCATTGAGCGTATCGCTGTAATTGCGGACGCTGGCGTCGAATTCAAGTTTCCCGACATTGAGGGAATGGTCATAGATGGCATCGATCGCCCTGCTGTACTTCTGGCCGACGAGATTCGGGATCTGCGTGTTACCGTTGCTGGAACGGCCCAGGACGAGGGTTATCGGAGACCCGACCTCAATCCTTGCACCCGGCTCTACATCCACGCCCTTGTACTGCTGCTTGAGCACGTTGTTCGTTGCGATATCCTTGACATAGACCAGTTTGTCGAGAGTAAGTCCCTTGCTCAGGATCTCACCCTTCGCCTGGTTCAGGGAGAAGCCGACAAGCGAAGGCATAGGGATCTTCTTCGGCTGGCGGGAATTGGTCGTCAGCATAATCCTGCGGCCCATCTTAACCATAGAGCCCGGCTAGGGATACTGGGTATAGACGCCCCCACGCCTCATCTGGCGGATGAACACGGAATCCGAGACATATACCTTGACGCCGGCCGAACGCGCCGAGGCCGAAGCTTCGGGATAGGTCATATTGGTAAAGTCAGGGACTACGATTTCGTTGTTATGCTTCGTGATGATGGAAAGCAGCAGGCTGACAAGCAGCACGACGCCGATGACGAAAGCGATCGCGAGCAGAATGTTCCTGACTATCCAGTTGCTGAAAAACTTCTTCCTGTCCATATCAAATCAACATTAATCCCCTGACGGCGAGCACGATTCCGAATGCGGCAAGCAGAAGGCCGGCAACCCTGCTGACCTTCCCCAACGTCTTCTCCGTTATCCTGGAACGCAGTTTCACGACAAGGGCTGTAAAAGCCATCCAGTACGACACGGTCCCCGCAAGGGCGACAAGTATCGCACACCACACCGGAATGCCGAAACCTATGAAATCGATATCCAGCAAGGCTATCATCGCGAGGTCGAAGGCAAGGGCTCCCGGGCTGAAAAGCGCGCAGAGGGCAAGCTGCAGCGGAGCAGCCCCATCCTTGGAATCGGAAGCAAGAGCCGACTGCGGCAGTTTTCTGAACGCTGTAAAAAGTCCGACGCAAAGGACCACCACGCCACCGATAAGCAAAATGATGTCCGTATGTGCTGCAAGGAAATCCTTCACGAGGGAGATGGCATAGAACCCTGCCGTAATGAAAAGCGAATCCACAACAGCCGCTCCCAGCCGAGTGCTCCGTCCGGCCTGCTTGCCGAAGCACAGGGTTTTCTGGGTGACGAGAATCATCACGGGACCGATGGGGGCCGAGGCCAGAATCGCAATCAGAAATGCTTTAAGCAGTTGGACGATCATAATATGCAAATATAATAAGAATTTGTGTATCTTTGCGACACTATGGCACACAGACGGAAAAAATTCTCCGGAGTCGATCCGGAATACCTGCGCAAGCAGAAGGCGTCACTGAAGCGCACACACCGCAAGTCCATTCTTTTCAATGACAAAGAAATAGCGGCAATAGATGAGTATTGCCGCCGTTTCAAGGTCTCGTCGCGCTCGGC
>JAKSKA010000058.1 GCA_024401915.1 Bacteroidales bacterium | reverse complement strand
GCGCGAGATGGCGGACGGCGCGATGTGCTCGGAGGGGGATGTAGCGTCGCGCCCTGTCTTCTGGGGGAATCCGCTTCGCTTCTGTTGCTTCAGTTCCTTCTCGATGGTCGCCGTGATGACGTGAATGGCCACTTTGTTGTGACCGCCCTGAGGAATGCTTATGTGGGCGTAACGCTTGCTGGGCTCGATGAACTGGAGATGCATCGGCTTGACGGTCCTGCTGTACCTTTCGATTACCCAGTGGACGTCCTTCCCGCGCTCGGAGATATCACGATCCATAATCCTCATAAGCCTGTCATCATAATCCGCATCGACGAATATCTTTATATCCATCTGGTCGCGGAGCTGCTTGCAGGTGAAGATGAGGATGCCTTCGATGATGATCACGTCGGCAGGCTCCACCTTTGTCGTCTCGGTTCTGGAACGGCTGCAGGAAATGAAGGAATATACGGGCTGCTCAATGCTCTTTCCCGCTTTCAGATCCTTGAGCTGTTCACAGAGCAGAGACCACTCTATGGCATCGGGATGATCGAAATTGTGGACCCTCTTCTCCTCGTCAGTGAGGTTGGAGGAGTCTTTGTAATAACAGTCCTGAGGGATGACAACCACTTTCTGGTTGAGTTTTTCCATAATGGCCCTGACTACGGTAGTCTTTCCCGAGCCGGAGCCGCCTGAGATGCCGATGACCAACATATTCTAGTATTCTGCGTTTTTAGGAGTCCTGGGGAAGGGGATGACGTCACGGATGTTCTGCATTCCGGTGATGAAGAGCAGGAGACGCTCGAATCCGAGACCAAATCCGCTGTGGGGGCAGCTTCCGAAGCGTCTGGTATCGATGTACCATTCGAGGTTGCGGCGGCTCATTCCGAGTTCGTCCACGCGCGCCTCGAGTTTTGCGAGGTCGGCCTCCCTTTCGCTGCCGCCGATGATTTCGCCGATCTTCGGGAAGAGCACGTCCATCGCACGGACGGTCTTTCCGTCAGGGTCCTGCTTCATATAGAAGGCCTTGATGTCCTTGGGGTATCCGGTAAGGATGACGGGCTTTCCGAAATGCTTTTCCACAAGATATCTTTCGTGCTCGCTCTGCAGGTCGACGCCCCAGTATACGGGATATTCGAACTGGACTCCGTCGGCAATCGCTTTTTCGAGGATCTTGATGCCTTCGGTATATTCGAGGCGCACGAAATCCGTGCCGATGACACTTTCAAGCCTGCTGACCAGTTCGTTGTCATAACGGTCGTTCAGGAACTGAATGTCGTCACGGCAGTTGTCAAGGGCATATTTGACGAGGTGCTTGATGAAGTCCTCGGCGAGGTCCATATTGTCGTTGATATCGTAGAACGCCATCTCCGGTTCAATCATCCAGAACTCCGCAAGATGGCGCGGGGTATTCGAGTTCTCTGCGCGGAACGTGGGGCCGAAGGTGTAGATCTCCCCGAGCGCCGTCGCTCCGAGTTCGCCTTCCAGCTGTCCGCTGACGGTAAGGGCTGTCTGCTTGCCGAAGAAGTCTTTCGTGAAGTCCACGCCGCCCTTCTTGTTCTTCGGTACGTTTTCAAGATTGAGCGTCGTGACCTGGAACATCTGTCCCGCACCTTCGCAGTCGGAAGCTGTGATGAGGGGGGTGTTCAGGTAAACGAAGCCCTTGGAGTGGAAATACTCGTGGATGGCGTATGCCATCTGGCTGCGGAGCCTCAGCACGGCTCCGAAGGTGTTAGTCCTGGGGCGCATATGTGCTACGGTGCGCAGGTACTCGAAGGACGTGTCCTTCTTCTGGAGGGGATACCTCATAGGGTCACATTCGCCGTAAACGCTGATTTCGCCGGCGTGGATCTCTACGGCCTGGCCGCTTCCGAGTGATTCGACGAGCTCGCCTTCGACGCGGATGCAGGCACCAGTGCTGATCTTTGCGAGCACGGGTTCCGTCTTCTCATTCTTGTCGACCACGATCTGGATGTTCTTGATCGTGGAACCGTCGTTGAGTGCGATGAAGGCTATTTCCTTGTTCCCTCTCTTTGTCCTGACCCAACCTTTCGCCAGGACTTTGCTGCCTGCTTCCATATTGAGCAGGTCCTTGACTTTGCTGCGGAGTATTTCGCTCATTTGTTTTTGTTTTTTTTGAAAAAAAGCAGCCCTCGGTTAAGGGGGCTGCTCGTATTGTACAGGAATCCGACTATTCGGCTCCCTTCCTTGCTGAGTACATAATCTTGAGCGCTGAGCAGCGTCTCAGTTCCTGCTTGACGTCGGTGATGATACCCATCCTGACGTCCTCGTCAGCCTTGATGTTGACGGTCATGAACTGGCGGTCGCCCTCGCTCATTGACTCACGCTCTGCGGCGATGAAGTCGCGGATGTCGTCAATTGTCTTGAAAGAGTCGTTGAGCTGTATGCGCGCCTCGGTACCGAACTGCGCCTGATACTGGCGGGTAGGAGTACCGATGTTGATATATGATGCCAAGTCTTTGCGCTCGAGTTTGACAACTTCGGATGCTTCAGGAGTCTTGATGATGACCTTCTGTTCGGTGTCACGCATCTGCGTGGTCACCATAAAGAAGAACAGGAGCATAAACACGATATCGGAGAGGGAACTTGAAGTGATTCCCGGCATCTCCTTTTTTCCGCCCGGTTTGAATTTAGACATATCTTTATCCTCCTATTATCATTTGCGCGCTCCGACATCCTTAGGCTCTGCCTCGGAGATGTTCTGAGGTATCGCCTTCTTTGTGATTTCCTGCTGCTCCTCGCTGAGTGCGGAGAAGTGCTTGCCCCACTGTTTCATTGCGAACTCGTCACGGATCTCGTTGACTGCCTTCACGAGCTCGTTCTGAACTGCGATGTAGGCGTGGTAACTTGTACCGCGGTCGTTCTGGAGGGAAATCACACCCTTTGATACAGGATACTTTCCGAGTCCCTCGATCTCCTTGATTTCCTTTTCAGGCTTGTTGGGATCGTTTTAGGGATTGATAATGAAATCCTTTATCTTGCCTTTGAGCTGGCTTACGACTATGACATCACTACCTGCAAGAATTCTGTCTGAAGAATTGATCTTCACCTGGATGAGGTTGCGGCGATTGACCTTCTGGTCGTCCACTTTCTGATTTTTGTCAGGCATAGGCGGCAGACGACGGCTCAAGCCCGTCTGCGAACCCATTGTGGTTGTCATCAGGAAGTAGCAGAGAAGCAGGAAGGCTATATCGGCCGTTGAGCTCGAATTGATTGCTGGAGTTTTCTTCTTAGCCATAACTATTTCTTCTTGTTGCTGATAGCCAGACGGATCTCTCCGGCGATGATTGAAACAATCGCTGCAGCGCCGGTGAAGTACGTCAGATTAAGCAGGGTGTCTGTCAGTTTCAGCGTTTTGAACGTGTCAAGGCCTTCCCTGCCGAAAGCGGGTTTGCCGCCTGCAAGCAGATAGGCGATGAGGCAGAGCACAGCTACGACAGCGATTCCGATGCCGAGCTTCACGAGGCTCTTCGGGTTGTTCTTGATGCTGATCACGAGGCCTACTGCCACCACGCTGAGGACTGCGAGTCCAACCATGATGTAGGCCCAAACGAGCAGCACTTCAGATGCCTTTCCTCCGTTGGTCTCGAAGCCTGCGATGAAGCCCCAGACAAGGAGGATGACACTGATCACGATCAGCCCGACCATACCCCATTTGAATGATTTGTTAAGATTCATTTCAGGATGCTGTTAAGCGGGTTGAATTACTTGTTGCTGTACTTGGTGAGGATATCTACAAGGCAGATGGAAGAGTCCTCCATATCGATGGTGATGGAGTCGATCTTCGCGAGGATGTAGTTGTAGAACACCTGGAGGATCATAGCGACGATAAGACCGCCGACGGTGGTGATGAGGGCGACCTTCATACCGCCTGCGACGACGTTAGGGCTGATGTCACCGGCTGCCTGGATGGCGTCGAATGCCTGAATCATACCGATGACGGTACCGAGGAATCCGAGTGAAGGTGCGATGGCGATGAAGAGGGAGATCCAGCTGAGACCGTTCTCCATCTCGCTCATCTGTACGGAGCCGTATGAAACGATTGTCTTCTCGACTACGTCAACGCCCTGGTCATAACGGAGAAGTCCCTGGTAGAAGATGCTGGCGACAGGACCGCGGGTCTCACGGCATACGTCCTTTGCAGCTTCGATACCGCCGTTTGCAAGCGCTTCCTCAACTTTCTCTACGAGAGCCTTGGTGTTGATCTTGGAGAATGTGAGGTAAAGGATACGCTCGATTGCGAGGGCGAGGCCGACGATGAGGCAGATGATGATGAGGGCCATGAAGCCTGCACCACCTTCGATGAACTTCGTCTTGAGGGCCTGATGGAGAGGAACCTCGGGAGCTGCTGCTGTGAGTGCTGCGAGGTCATTGGCAGGTGCCGTTACAACTTCCTGAGCTGCAGCGGGTGCTGCTTCCTGCTCCTGGGCAGACGCAACGTTTGCAGAGAAGGTCAGAAGACCTGCAACTGCGAGAAACATGAAAATCTTTTTCATAACGTTTTTGATAATGTATTAATTGAATAATAAAATTCCTAAAACGCCGCAATTTAGCAAAAAAAATCCATACGGCAATAATTATTCTGATTTTTGGTTGATTTATTGTCCCTTTTTCAATACCTTTGACCAAGTATGATACAAGTATTGGAACGAGCCTCCGAAATTCTGGAGTATCTTGCCGCCAACAGAGGGCGGAACATTCCTCTGGGAGAAATATCCTCTTCTCTCGGAATCCACAAGGCCACCTGCGCCAATATCCTGAAGACGATGAAACAGCTGGGCCTCATCCAGCAGGAAGATTACCGCTCCGGGTATACGATAGGGGACAGGATATACACGCTTGCCGGGGTGTCTTCCGGGCGGACGGACAGAAGCCTTATCCGGGCAGTGAAGCCGATAATGGACAGTCTGTGCAAGGAAATCAACGAGAACCTTATGCTGACCGTGATCCACGGGACGAAGCGCATACATATTTATAAGGCGCAGGCGGAGAACGACATCGAGGCCAAGGTCGTCGATGAGATGGACCCCTGGCCGGCAACCACCGCGAAGGTGATAGTCGCGCACTACGACAAGGAGAAACTGAATTCTTTCATCAATACCGTGGGGATGCCGGGCAAGGCCTGGCCCGAGGTGGAGAACCGCCAGATGCTATATGAAAAGCTTGACGAAATCAGGAACTCGCAGTTCATCACTGTCATAAACCACCATTTCGCCTGCGTCGTAGCACCCATCTTCAAGAATGGAGAGGTTGTCGCCTCGCTGGGCTGCTATCTTCCGGACATCAGACTCTCCCACGGACGCAGGGAGAACATCGAGAAACGCATTGTCGAGGAAGCCGCAAGGGCAAGTGCCGTACTGAGCCGATAGTGTGCCTGTTTTGCATTATAAAACTCATATTTTCTTTTGTAAAATTAATGACTATATAGTATATTTGCGGATGGCTACATAACATTAAAGCATACAGGACCTTTTGACAAAAACTGACCACATTATGAAAAAAATCCTGTCATCCATATTCCTCTCCATTCTGGCCGCCCTTGCTCTCCCGATAAATGCCGGAGCGCAGAAAGCCAATATTGAGGACCGTCTGGATGATTCGGGGCAGTTTGCACCGCTGTTCCCGTTCCAGCCCACACACAACACTCCCTGCAACATAACCAATGTCCGCACCTGGGACAACGTCTCCGGCGCGCCTGCGGGCAGCACCGGTTTCATCCGTAGCGAGGGGGACCATTTCGTCGACGGCAACGGCACGCCGATGCGTTTCATCGGTACCAACATAGGTATGACCGGCTGCTTCCCCAGCCACGAGGACGCCGACAAGGTGGCTGCCGAACTCACCCGCTACGGCATCAACATCGTGCGTATGCATTACGTCAGCCACAGGACTCCGAAGGACGGTTATCCTGTGAGGGACTCCTTCATAGAGCCGGTGCAGCTGGAGCGTTTCGACTATCTTTTCGCGAAGCTCAAGGAAAACGGCATATACATCTACTTCCAGCTTAACATTGCGAGGAAGGCGACCAAGGCCAACGGACTGGAGAACGTAGGCCCCCTGCCTTACTACAAGAACGGACTGGACAACTTCGAATACGTCCTCGTCAATCTCCAGAAGCGTTTCCACAAGGAAATCCTGGAGCACGTGAACCCCTACACGGGCATAGCCTACAAGGACGCTCCCGCCATCGGAATGTTCGAGCTCGCCAACGAGAACTCCATCGTATATTCCTGGTACAGCCCCAAACACAAGTTCACGGCCCTTTCAGAACCCTATAAGACGAGGATGGTCGCCATCTGGAACAAGTGGCTCAAGGACAAGTACGGGACTACGGCAAATCTTAAGAAGGCCTGGGAGGAGAGAGATGGAGACAGCGGGAAAATGATTGTCAATACCATCGCTGATGGCTGCGGAGGCTGGGCTGTCCAGCCGGCAAGAAAGGGTAAGGCCACCTGTGATGAGGTCAAGGCCTCGAAGAAGGACAAGCTCGAAGGGAAATCATACGTCCACGTCGAAGTGCAGGAAGCGGACAAGAAGACGTTCAGCCCCAAGATAATGTGGTCGGATTTCCAGCTCGGGAAGATGAGGTCCTACTGCGTCCGTCTCAAGGTGAGAGCGGCCGAGCCCGTAAAGCTCACCATACGCGCCGGGCAGAGGACGGCACCATACAAAGCCGCGGGCCTGTCCGCAACCATCAACGCCACCAAGCGCTGGGAGGAATATAAGTTCAATTTCATATCCACCATCGACGATTCCGACCTGAAGGTGTTCCTGTCCGGATTCTCCGAGGGCGACGCCGTCGACATCGCCGACCTCTGCATCAGCGAAGGTATGGACTATGAGCTCCCCGGGGAGCAGAGTCTCGAGGAAGGTACCGTGGAATGGCCGTATATGTACAACAAACACGTCCCCTGGCAGAGAGCCAAGGACTGGGCGGAGTTCATCGGTACCCTCGAACGCAACTATTTCGGCGACCTCTACAACAATGTGAAGAATAACCTCGGCGTGCGCCAGTGTGTCACCGGCACCCAGCTCGCCTACGGCTTCAACGTGCCCCAGGCCGCGACCGACTACTGCGACATCCACGACTACTGGTGCCATCCATTCTTCCCCGGCGGGAAGTGGTCCTGGACCCACTGGCAGCTGCGCAACGACGCTATCGTGAACGGTGCGGGTACGTACGGCGACCAGGGCTGTCCCGGATCCACCTATGTCCAGATGGCACGCGCGCGCATCCTCGGCAAGCCGTTTACCGTCAGCGAATATGACCACCCGAACCTGAACTACTACAGCGCCGAGGGCAACCTTATGCTCTCCGCGATGGGCGCGTTCCAGAACTGGTCCGCCCTTATGCAGTTCGCGTGGATACTCGATACCAACTTCGACAGGGACAACGTGAACGGAATGTTCGATATGTGCTCCGCTCCGCAGAAACTGGTCCACTTCCCGGCCTGCTGGTCGATGTTCGTCCGCGGGGATGTGCGCAAGGGGAGCGACAAGCTCGCCTTTGCATACCCGTCCTCTTATGAGCGTGATATAGAGAAGGTTGCATTTGCGCAGGCCGGCAACGCCCACAGCAATGTCGATGCGGATCTGCTGAAGAGCCTGCCGCTCGCAGTGGTGTCCGGCAGGGAGCTCAAGGAGCGTCCCGACCTGTTCAATCCCGAAGGAAAGGTGGTTATACACGATGAGGCGGATGTCCCTCAGGCGCTGCAGGATGCCTTCTCCAGAAAGGTGATGAAGAGCACCACCGGTGAACTTACCTGGGACTGGAGCGACCCCAAGGCCGGAGTGTTTATGGTTGACAGCCGCCGGACCAAGGCCTTCTCGGGCTTCGTGCGCGGACGCAGCTTCACCTTCAGCGGGATGAGGCTCACCCCGGGCCGGACCCGTCTCGACTGGCTTACGCTTACATTGACGCAGGCTCACGCTGACGGGGAGTCCCGCAACCGCAGTATGCTTGCTCCGGGCACATACCTTCTCGCCGCAACGGGCGTCGTCCGCAACACCGGCCAGAAGACGATGAAGATAAACAACCAGCACGGCAGGGTCTCCTACAGCGAGGAAGACGGTGGCAATCCGGGCACCGGTCCAGTGCTCTGTGAAGGCATAGAGGCAGAACTGG
>JAKSKA010000057.1 GCA_024401915.1 Bacteroidales bacterium | reverse complement strand
ACTTACAGCTTTCATCGCGGCGCTCGCCTGTCTGTGCGCCTGCAACACGACCGACAGAAGCCAGCTTCTAAAGGTCTACAACTGGTCAACCTACATTGACGAATCCCTGATAGGAGAGTTCGAGCAGTGGTATGAGGAACAGACCGGGGAAAAGGTCAAAGTCATCTACCAGACTTTCGACGTGCTGGAAACGATGCTCTCAAAGATCGAAAAAGGCCACGAGGACTACGATGTCGTCTGCCCCTCCGATTATATCATCGAGCGTATGCTACAGTCAGGACTTCTCCTTCCCCTCGACAGGAATTTCGGCTCGACACCGGACTATATCTCCAACATCTCCCCGTTCATCAGCGGATACTTCGACAAGATCAACGGCAACGGCCTGAATGCCAACGATTACGCCGCAGGTTATATGTGGGGCACTACGGGTATCCTGTACAACGCGAAATATGTCACCGAGGAGGAGGCTTCGACCTGGGAGGTACTCCGCAATCCCAAATTCGCCAACCACATCTACATCAAGGATTCCGCACGTGACGTCTGCTCGCAGATCATACTCCACGTCCACAAGGACGACCTTGCTGCCGGACGCGTAAGCTATGACGAGCTTATGTACGATTCCTCCGATTCCACGATGCGCGCCGTAGAAGCGTTTATGCTTGACGCAAAGCAGTATGCAGCCGGCTGGGAAGCCGATTTCGGCAAGGAAGAAATGGTCAAGGAGCGCGGCTGGGTCAACCTTAACTGGAGCGGAGACTCGCAGTGGGCGATCGTGGAAGCGGCCGAATCCGGAGTTGACCTCCGCTTCACCTGTCCCAAGGAAGGCTTCACGATCTTCTTCGACGGCTGGGTTATCCCCAAGTATGCCAAGAACATCAAGGCGGCCAACTACTGGATCAACTTCCTCTGCCGCGAGGACATCGCGATCCGCAATTCAAACGAAATCGGTTACGTGTCCTGCGTTGGCGGTCCCGAGGTCCTGAAGGCCTTCACGGACGAGTCCCTGGAGCCTCTCGACGCAAGCTATTTCTTCGGCGAGGGCGCCGACTCGGTACGTGTGGACCCTGTCCTCTATCCCGACAAGGCTGATATCGCACGCAGCGCAATGGAGCACGATTGGGGCGCTGAGACACCGAAGCTCATCTCGCTCTGGTCGTCGATAAAAGGAAGCAGCGCCAATACAACGACCATTATCGTGATTGGCGCCGCTCTGATGGTGGCTTTGGGTGTCGGTTTGAATGCCAGGGCATCCAGCCGCAAGAAGCGCTCGAAGCGCCGCCGCTAGATCGCTACCCCTCAGGCAGCTTTCTGCTGCGTGCGGGGATCCTTGAACAGGATAGCGAAGAGAACGCCGACAACAAAGGCGTAACCCGCAAAGATATACCACGCCGAACGCCAGTCCGGCGTGGCTGCGTTATATACATAGTGGTTCACGACAAGGCCTGCGGCCCAGGTGCCGATGGATGCTCCGAGACCGTTTGTCATAAGCATAAAGAGACCCTGTGCGGAAGAGCGCATCGACTTGTCCGTGTTTTCGTTCACATAGAGGGAACCGCTGATGTTGAAGAAGTCGAACGCGACACCATAAACGATGCAGCTGAGGATGAAGAGCCATACTCCGTTGCCGGGATTGCCGAGTCCGAAGAAGCCGAAGCGGAAAACCCAGGCGAACATTGCGATAAGCATAACCTTCTTGATGCCGAACTTCTTCATGAAGAAGGGGATGAGAAGGATGCAGAGAGTCTCGGATATCTGGCTCAGGGAGATCAGCGCGTTGGCATTGTTTGCGCCCCAGCTGTCCGCGAATGTGGGATTGTCCTTGAAGCTGCTGATGAAGGTGTTGGCATAGCCGTTGGTGATCTGGAGAGAAGCGCCGAGCAGCATCGAGAAGATGAAGAAAATGGCGAACTGGCCCTGTCCGAAGAGCTTGAATGCATTCAGACCGCTGGCCTCAAGGAACGACTGGCTGCCTTCTCCCTTGGGCTTGCAGGGGCAGTTGGGAAGGGTGAGCGCGTAAACTGCAAGCACTACGGACAGGATTCCTGAAACCAGGAACTGCTCGTATGAATGCTGGAACTGTATCCCGTCACCGTTCTTGATGGAGTTGACCGCAAGCATACTGCAGATGAAGCCGACGGTTCCGAACACGCGGATGGGAGGGAATGCCTTCACCGTGTCCTTCCCGGCCTTCTCCAGTGCATTGTATGCTACGGAGTTGGAAATGGCGATGGTGGGCATAAAGAACGCAACGCTCAGGGTGTAGCAGGCGTAGAATACGCCGAACTGGATTCCGCTGCCGGCACGGAGGGCGTACAGGCCACAGGCGGCCATTGCAAGGCCGGCGATGCCGTGGCAGAGGGATAGCACCTTCTGGGCGGGCATCCACTTGTCAGCCACGATGCCCATAAGCGCAGGCATAAAGATTGACACGAAACCCTGGGTGGCATAGAAAAGCCAGATCTGCGGACCGAAGCCGGACTTGGCGAGGAAACTTCCCATCGACGTGAGGTACGCACCCCATACCGCATACTCGAGGAAGTTCATAATGATCAGCCTGAGGCTGACGTTTGATTTGTTCATAGGTGTAGAAATTTGTTTATGCAAAATTAAGATAAAATCACGGGAATTCACTAACTTTACGGAATGAAATTCAGAAAGACAGCTTCTGATCCGGGATCGCACGCCCGCTGCGGCGTGATAACGACGGACCACGGCGAAATACATACCCCCATCTTCATGCCCGTCGGGACCGTCGGTTCCGTAAAGGGCGTGTATCACAGGGACCTCGCCGAAGACATCGGGGCTGAAATCATTCTGGGAAACACATACCACCTCTACCTGCGCCCGGGCCTTGACACGCTGAAGGCGGCAGGCGGCCTGCACCGCTTCGAGAACTGGCCCCGCCCCATCCTCACGGACAGCGGCGGATTCCAGGTCTTCTCGCTTACGGGGATACGCAAACTGACACAGGAGGGCTGCACGTTCCAGTCACACATCGACGGCTCGCGCCACTGCTTCACGCCGGAAAACAACGTGGACACGCAGAGGATCATCGGTGCTGACATAATGATGGCCCTGGACGAGGGCTGCCCCGGCGACGCCGACCACGACTACGCCGCAAAGTCGCTGAAACTGACGCAGAACTGGCTCGAACGCTATTCGAAACGTTTCAATGAGACGGAGGGACTCTATGGATACAGCCAGACCTTCTTCCCGATAATACAGGGATGCACGTATCCCGACCTGCGGATCGCTGCGGCCGAGCACGCCCTCGACTATGCCGATGCCGGAATCGCCATCGGAGGACTCGCGGTAGGGGAGCCGACGGAGAAGATGTACGAAGTTCTGGAGCTGCTCGACCCCGTCATCCCGCAGGACAAGGCACGCTATCTTATGGGTGTCGGCACGCCCGCCAACCTGCTTGAAGGCATTGCACGCGGAGTGGATATGTTCGCCTGCGTGATGCCGACCCGCAACGGCCGCAACGGCATGCTCTTCACCTGGAACGGCATAATGAATATGCGCGACGCAAAATGGTCGCAGGATTGCAGCGAACTCGACCCGGCGGGCACGTCTTTTGTCGACCACACATATACGAAAGCCTACCTTCACCACCTCTTCATTGCCGGAGAGATGTTCGCAGCTATGCTGGCGAGCGAGCACAACCTTGCTTTCTATCTCGACGTGGTACGCCAGTCGCGTGCTCACATCGAGGCCGGAGACTTCGCGCAGTGGAAGGAAGATGCCGTGAGGCGCGTAACGCAGAGAATGTAGAAATGATGCAGTTCAAACCGAAGATACTCGACAAATATATAATGAAGAAGTTCATCCTGACCTTCTTCATCGCGCTGGTGCTGATCATCGGCATCGTGATAATATTCGACATTTCGGAGAAGATCGACAATTTCGTGAAGAACGAAGCGCCCTTGAACGAGATAATCTTCAAGTACTATCTCAACTTCATCCCGTACTTCATCAATATGTTCTCGCCGCTCTTCGTCTTCATCACGGTGATTTTCTTCACCTCACGTCTGGCGGCCAATTCCGAGATCATCGCAATCCTCTCAGGTGGAATCAGTTACAAGCGTATGCTGCTCCCGTACCTGATATCGGCAACGCTGATTGCAGGGCTCTCGCTCGCTCTCAACCTGTGGGTGATCCCGCGCTCCAACGAGACGCGCCTGGCCTTCGAAGCCAAGTATGTCAAACGCCATAACGAATACAAGCACAGGGATATACACTATCAGATCGCGCCCGGACAGTTCGTGTTCGTGGAAAGCTTCAGCTCCTGGAACAACACGGCGCGCAATTTCACCCTGGAAAGCGTGAAGGACAACAAGCTGGTCAGCAAGCTGAGCGCCGAATCGGCGGTGTGGGACAGCACGCTGTGCGGCTGGCACCTTAAGAACTGGTTCATACGCGACTATACCGAAGGAATCGAGGACAGCATAACCAGCGGCGAAAAGAAGGACACGGTCATCGCCCTCACGATCACCGACTTCTATCATAATGAGAAGACGGTTGAGAAGATGACCCTCAAGCAGCTGAACGACCTCATAGACACACAGAAAATGAGGGGAGACGCCAACGTTATGTATGCCCAGATCGAGAAACACACGCGCTTCGCACTGCCGTTCTCGGCGCTTATCCTTACGATAATGGGCGTGGTGCTCTCATCCCGCAAGAAACGAGGCGGCATAGGCTGGAATATCGGCCTCGGCATCGGTCTCGCGTTCTCCTACATTCTCTTCCTGCGCTTCAGCCAGATGTTCGTGTTCACCGGGACACTGCCGGCCTTTGTGGCGCTATGGATACCGAACGTGCTGTTCGCGATAGTGACAGCCGTGCTTTACCGCTATGCACAGAAATAGAATATGAAAGTCAAAGTCATCAACAAATCCTCCAACGGCCTGCCTGCATACGCGACGGAACTTTCCGCCGGAATGGACGTGCGGGCCTCACTGGACGCTCCGGTAGTGCTAGAGCCACTCGGACGCGCCGTGATACCTACCGGCCTTTATCTTGAGATTCCAGCCGGTTTCGAGGTTCAGGTGCGCCCCAGAAGCGGACTCGCCGCAAAGAAGGGTATCAGCGTACTGAATGCTCCCGGCACCATAGATGCCGACTATCGCGGCGAAGTGGGTGTCATACTCGTCAACCTCAGCGATGAAGCCTTCACCGTAGAGAATGGCGAGCGCATCGCACAGCTGGTCCTCGCGCGTCACGAGAAAATCGAATGGGAAGCAGTCGAAGAACTTGCTGAATCCGGAAGGGGAGAAGGCGGCTTCGGCTCGACAGGAAACAAATAATATGATTATGAATAGGTTATTTATCAAATTGTGCGGAATCGCCGCCATCTCGATGCTGCTGTTTTCCACGGACGCAGCGGCGAAAAAAACGCCACCGGAACTGAAGGTAGGCGCGTATAACCTCCGCACCCCGGGGTCCCGCGTGAAACAGATAAAAAGCGGCAAATTCACATCCCAGCAGAAATATTGGTGCAACAGCGCCGAGAGCGTTGCAGCGATGATAGCCGACCTCGATTGCGACATTATGGGATTCCAGGAGGTCTGCGACAGCATCTGGGGCGTCAAGGGAGAATTAGGCATCCAGAAGCTTGTAGCAGAGAAAAGGGGAGCGGACGACTATGAATGGGTTCTGTTCCCGAATACCGGGAAGAAGAAGATCAGCTTTGACGACGCCATCTGCTACAAGAAGGACGTGTTTACCGAACTGGGCAGCGGCATCTTCTGGCTTGGCGGCAATCCGGAAAAACCCATCAGGGTTGAAGGTGCGCCCAAAGGTACGAACCGCCCTGCCGTGTGGGTATGGCTGAAGCACAAGAAGAGCGGCAAGAAATTCTATTTCATCTGCACCCACCTTGTCCTTGGAACTATGCACAAGGATGGAGGAAACGAATACAATGCTGAACAGTTCGTCCAATATGCAGACTACGACCTTGTACCGTCAAATACCCCTTCCATAGTGGTCGGGGATTTCAATTCCGCGCCTCTTACCCCCAAGGAGATAAAGAAGGCCGAGAAAGAAGGGAAGACGCCTGAGAACGGATTCACGATTATGACATCCTCCCGCTGGAAGGATGCCTTCCTGGCCCTCAAGGAGGCCGGGAAACTGGAAGAGAACGAGCTTATGGCCGGAACCCAGCCGAAAAAGGACGAGAGCGGATTCGGCAAATGGTACCCCGACCATATTATGTACAGCAAGGAATTCGAGCCCAAATCCTTCAAGATCGACCGAAGGATGTTCCCCACAAAGGACGGTTCGATGCATTTCCCTTCCGACCATCTCCCTATTGTATCCATCCTCACATTGAAATAAAAGATATTGCCCCGGCGCTGACGTCGGGGCCATTAATATTATGACCATAGAAGAATTATATTCTATTTACCGGAACTGCGGCTATAAAGTCACTACGGACAGCAGGTCAATCTCCGGCGGGGAGCTCTTCTTTGCCCTGCGCGGAGAGAATTTCGACGGGAACGACTATGCTGCAGGAGCACTCGAAAAAGGGGCCGCGTACGCAGTCGTAAATGACGATGCTGCAATAGACTGCGACGGATCGCGTCTTATCCGCGTCCAATCGCCTTTCGAGAGCCTTCAGCAGCTTGCCATCCACCATCGTGAGCACGCCCTCGATGAAAAGGGGAAAAGGCTGACCGTGATCGGCCTTACAGGCACCAACGGAAAAACTACGACAAAAGAGCTGACTTCAGCCGTGCTGAGACGCGCATATAATGTATGCGCCACGGAAGGTAACCTCAATAACGACATAGGTGTTCCGCTGAGCCTTCTGAAGATAAAGCCCGACACGGAACTGGCTGTCATTGAAATGGGGGCAAACCATCCTGATGATATCGCAAAACTCGTGAAGGTCAGCCGCCCGGACTGCGGACTGATTACCAATGTCGGCAAGGCCCATCTGCTCGGATTTGGCAGTTTCGAAGGCGTAAAGGCCGCAAAGGGGGAGCTTTACAAATGGCTTGGAAAGGTCGAAGGCTCAAGGATCTTCGTGAACAAGGATGACGGGGACCTGATGGAAATGGCCTCTCAGCAACCTTGCGGCAAGGTTTTCTATGGTTTGGGACAGGATGGTGCAGAAGTGCTCGAACCCTCGGCGGAAGAGCCTTTCCTCCGCATAAGGCTCAAGAGCGGCAGGGTAGTGAAGACACAACTTGTAGGCGCCTACAATGCCACAAACGTTATGGCAGCATTGTGTGTGGGTGAGCATTTCGGAGTAAAGGAAGAGGATGCCGTCAGCGCCATCGAAGCCTATGTGCCGATGAACCAGCGCTCCCAGATGACAAGAACAACTACGAATACGCTGATCATCGACGCATACAATGCCAATCCTTCGTCCATGAAGGCAGCCCTGGAGAACTTCTCGATGTTCAAATCGGAAAGGAAACTGGCGTTGCTGGGGGATATGAGGGAACTTGGAGAGGACTCTGTGAAAGAGCACGTAAGGATAGTGGAAATGCTTGAAGAGCGCTCGATCCCGGCTATACTTGTAGGCGGGGAATTCAAGAAGGCGCTTGACATTCACCCTTGCAATATTGTCAAGCATTGGGCTCCCGATTCTGAAGCTGCAAAGGCTTGTTTCGAGACGGAAAAGCCTCAGGATACGGCGATTCTCATCAAGGGATCAAGAGGAATCCAGATGGAAAAGCTAATTCAGAGCGTTTCTGATTAAAGCCCTATCTAACAATAGATATAACAACATTGTTTGTATTAATAACATTTTTGTTAATAGGCTAAATCGGGAAATTTAGCCTATTTTTTTATCAAATTCGCCCTCACTTGCGTTGCCTGGACGAGTATAGTCTCATCCTGTAGAACACCCTGATTTCTAACTGTGAATCTTTTTTCGGAATGGTCCAGGGAAATGTCAAGTAAGACAGCCTTGTATAAAACGAACTCCGACCGCCGGGAGACTTCCAGGAGAGGAAGGATGAGAGTTTCCACCCCCTGCCATAATATGCCGGGACAGTGAACGAACCAGGTACATCCCTTTCATAACAGGAGATCCTGTCATCCCAGTTATCCACCTTGAAAATTATCGCCCTCAAGGACAGGTCGAATCTTTCCCCATCTCTCCCCAGTCCTGCGAATGTAAGCCAGGACCTG
>JAKSKA010000056.1 GCA_024401915.1 Bacteroidales bacterium | reverse complement strand
GCGAAGACGGAAGTCAGGCCCTGTGCTTCCTGTGCGGGATCGCCGCAAAGGTCGTCTCCTTCCTGCCACATTTCGTGTGCCGGCTGAGCAAAGCCGCCCCAACCCCAGAAATTGCAGCCGGCGAGGTTGCCTCCGTTCTCCGCAGATTCAACGACGCGGGAGAAAACAAAACTGTAGATGCGGTCACGTCCCTCTGTGGGACATCCGCGATCGAAGCGGAAATCAGATCTCGGGTAGCAGAACTCCTCGATGATGAGGGCGTGGCCCAGGCGTCGGGCAAGGTCGAGGTGCTCGTCGATATAGGCCCCCGTCTGCTCGACTGCAGCGGAGATCCCGTCCGTTACCGAGTCCTCCTTCACCCAGCCCCAGTTGTATGGCCAGATGTGGATTGTTATGTAATCTATGTCTTTGCAGTCGTTTATCTTTTCGTACAGCGAATTGTCCTCCTCGCAGCCCTTCAGTCCCTCGTTGCCCGTGCTGACCATATGGGCCGGGTCCAGGGACTTGATGAGCGCGGCGGTGCCGTGGATGTATTTCACGAATGCGTCGCGCACTGCGGAGTCGTTGCTGAAACACCTCGGCTCGTTGCTTATCTGCCAGCTGAATATGGCAGGATGGTCCTTCAGCTCGGACACGATGGCCCTGATGTAGTCGTGATTGAGCGCTACCGCCTTTTCGCTGGCGCAGAAGGCTGCCATCGCCTTCATATAGGCCGGATATCCGTCCGTCGCCGGTCTGGGCTGGGTCCCTTCGCCGGCAACTTCCAGATAGTCTGCGAAGCCGTATGACCATTCCCAGGCGTTGTTCAGGAACAGCACGGCGCACATTCCTTTTTCGTGCATCCGGTCAAGGGCCGATCTGAGGGCTGCAACATCCTCTCCCTCCGTAGCCAGGACTCTGAGATTCGTCACGCCCAGAGATTTCAGAGTGTCAAGCTCCCTGTCCAGCCGGGCCATCCCTTCTTCGGTCTTCGCGAGCCTTCCTGCATACCACAGGTTTGTGCCGATGAAATACTCGGACCTGCCGTTCTTGAGGATATTACCGTCTCCGGCTGTCCGGACATCCTGTGCGACTTGCCTTGAACAGGACATCGAAAGAGCAGCTAATAGGCTGATTGTCAGCTCTATGGCGAAATTGGTAATAGTCTTCTCCGGGTGTGGCATACAATTGCATAAAAACAATGGCAAGATACGGCAATTGTTCCACCCAAATAAATACTATTTTACCAAAATAGTGTATGTTTTTGATTTCAGATGATAATCTTGTGCTTTTTGTACAGCTGCCTGAATTCTTTCGGCGTAATGCCCTTGCTCCGCTTGAAGAGCCTGTTGAAATTGGAGATATTGTTGAACCCGGACGAATAGCATATCTCGGAAATTGTGTTGGTCGTGTTCACCAGGTCCCTTGCGGCGACGCCAAGCCTGATTTCCAGTACATATGCGGTAAGGGTCTTGCCTGTCGTGGACTTGAAGAAGCGGCTGAACGAACTCGGGCTCATTCCGGCAATATCCGCTATTTCGTTAAGGGTGATGTTTCTGTCGCAATTTGCAATCACGAAATCCTTGACTTTTTCGATCCTGCGGCTTTCCTCTCCTTTGTCCTTTCGGGCGAAAGTGGTGCTGGCCAACACTTTATACTTATTCTGGGAAAGAGTGTACAATAGGTTCAGCATCATGATAAGTTGCTCGAAACTCCCTTCCGTTACTGCAAGACTATCCAGGTAATAATAGGCTTTTACAATCGTCTCCGGAGGAAAGGCTATGCCGTTCTTGGCCTTTGTCAGCATCGTTTTGATGGAAGCGAACTGGTTCCTTGAGAGGAGGCCTTCCGGGAGCAGCGACTTATCGAACTGGATGGTGATTTCACGGATTTCCCTACTTTTGCACTGACCCTGGTTCCAGGCATGTTCAAGGTCCTCCGAGCCAATTATCGCAAGATCAAGGTTATCTATCGTCTCTATGCTGTCACCCACCACCCTCTGTGCGCCGGCTCCGCCTTCTACAAAATTGATTTCCAATTCTTTGTGGCGGTGAATCGGATAGTTGAACTCGTGTTTTCTCCTTTCGACGATGTAGAAGCAGTCGCTTGATGACAGAGGTGGGATTTCGTAAAGTATATCATCCATAACGCCAACAAATATGGCGAATTTTATTAAATAATGATACTATTTTGACATAAATATTACTCAATGCCGGCACTTTTTGTTTTATTGCCTGACTATTTATACTTTTGGTAAATGGAAAAGATATTTTCAGAAGTGAAAAAAGAACTGGAAGGGAATATTCTTCCTTTCTGGATCAACAGGATGCCGGATTCGTCCGGCGGTTTCATAGGGCGTATCGACGGTAACGGCACAGCCAGACCCGATTCCGAAAAGGGCGCTATCCTGAATGCGAGGATTCTGTGGACATTCGCTTCAGCGTGGCGCATCCTCAAGCGTGACGAATATCTGGAAACGGCCGGAAGGGCTTTCCGCTACATCACGGCCAATTTTCTGGACAGGGAAGCCGGGGGCGTATACTGGAGTCTGAATCCCGACGGGACACCGAAGGACACAAAAAAACAGTTCTATGCCATTGCCTTTACGATTTACGCTTTTTCCGAGTATTACAGGGCAAGCGGCGACAAGCAGGCGCTCGGTCTCGCCGTCGAACTGTTCCGGGCCATCGAGGCCCATAGCCTGGATAAAAGCGGGGATGGCTATATCGAAGCCTGTACGCGAGAGTGGGGAGTCATCGAAGATATGCGCCTGAGCGAGAAGGACCAGAACGACGCCAAGACGATGAACACCCATCTTCACATCCTTGAGGCATATACATCCCTCTATCGCGTATGGAAAGACGAGTCGCTGGCGAAGGCCCTGGAGGGGGTGATCGGCATCTTCCTCCGCAGAATAATACGGCCTGATGGCCATCTCGGCCTTTTCTTTGACGACAACTGGAATTCCACTTCTGAGGCCGTATCCTACGGCCACGACATAGAGGCATCGTGGCTTCTCTGCGAGGCTGCCGGCGTGCTCGGACACGCAGAGATGACAGATTTGGTAAAGGATGCCTCCCGCCGCCTGGCTGAAGCAGCAATGGAAGGCTTCACGCCGGAGGGAGGCATGGAATACGAATATGACCCGTCCATAGGCCACCGCAACGATTCGCGCGAATGGTGGGTGCAGGCTGAAACGGTGGTTGGATGCGTAAATATGTACCAACTGACCGGCGATGAAATATGGATGAAGAGAGCGGAGGCGCAGTGGGCTTTCATACAGAAATATCTGGTCTGCCCGGACGGGGAGTGGTATTGGAGCGCCTGCCCTTCAAACGGTAGCTTCACAGCTAATACTGAAGACGATAGGGCTGGATTCTGGAAATGCCCCTACCACAACGGAAGAATGTGTATGGAATTGATGGAAAGGATATGAAAAGGATATTGTCACTTGCCGCTGCAGCGATGACTTTTTTCTCCGTCACCGTTTCGGCGAAACTCTCCCCCAAGTACCCCTGCAGCAACTCGATGGTGCTACAGCAACTCGCCTCTCCGCTTGTCTGGGGCCACGGCGACGCCAGGAAGACGGTAACGCTCCGGACATCCTGGGACGGCAGGCGTTGTTCGGCTGAAGCGTACACCCATCACCGCATCAGCGTGAAATGCGGGAAAGAAGCTTACGTCATCGACGATGTCCTTGTCGGTGAGGTGTGGGTCGCCTCCGGCCAATCTAATATGGAGATGCCTCTGCGCGGGTTCTTCAACTGCCCGGTGGAGGGCGCGAACGGCGTGGTGGCGGCCCCTGCCGGGGGAGACAGGGTACGTATGTTCACTGTCGGTGTCAATCCGCAGTTCAAACCTGTATCCGACGTCGCTTACACGCGCGGATGGGAGAAAGCCGTCCCCGGTGAAGTGGCGGAAATGAGCGCTACAGCCTATTTTTTTGCAGAGCAGCTCAATCGCACGCTGGACATCCCTGTGGGCATCCTGGCACTGCCGCGTGGCGGGGCGAGGCTGGAAAGCTGGTTGCCCGAAGCGACCGTGAGGAGTTTCGGCACAGAGAAATGCGATTCAGCCAGCGTGATGGCGCGACAGCCCGAATATACACGGCCTTACGTGATGTACAATGGTATGCAGCAGCCGGTCAAGGGCTATACCGCCAGGGGCTTCATCTGGTATCAGGGGTGCAGCAATGTCGGAAAGCACGGAGAGTTTGCGTCCAGGATGAAGGAACTTGTGCGCCAGTGGCGTGAAGACTGGGGAGATACGGACAACAAAATGCCGTTCTATCAGGTTGAGATAGCTCCTTTCCGTTATGGAGGAGACCAGGACGGAACGTCAGCTGAACTTCGGGCGGTCCAGCACGAGGCGGCTGCGGAGATCCCGAACGGCGGGATTGTGTGCACCAACGACCTGGTGTATTCCTATGAGTCCGACAACATCCATCCCTGCCTCAAGCGCCCGGTCGGACAGCGTCTTGCCTGCCTGGCCCTCAACAGGGATTACGGATTCAGCCGCATAGCATGCTGCAGTCCTGAAGCAACAGGCGTGGAAAGGGATTTGTCCCGTCCTTCGGCCCTGCTTGTTACGGTCATAAACTGTCCCGGCGGGCTCAGGCGCATGAAGGAGATACGCGGTCTGGAAATAGCTGGACGCGACGGAGTCTTCCATCCTGTGGAGGAGGTGTCGATGGAATGGGGGGACGGCAGGCTTGTCGTCAGTTCTCCTGAAGTTGCGGAACCCCTGCACATTCGTTACGGATGGGGTGATTTCGTTCCGGGCAACCTGGCCGGCGCCGACGGACTGCCGTTTGTGCCGTTCAAGCTGTCAGTAAATCAGTAACGGAGGGTCAGCGCTTCATCTCCGATTCTTACCTCTATGTTTCCGGACGCTCCTTCAATCGAGCGCACAAGAACCTGTGCCCTTCCGTTGAACGTCCTGACGGGCAGGGCGTTCCCGTCAGCGGGACGCTCCTTCTCCTTGAAACCTGGATTCCCGTTGCCCCAGCCGAGGAATTCTGCGCCTTCTACGCTGACTTCGAGAAGCGCCTCGGCTGAGATGATGTCGATGACGGCAATGTCCTGCCCGTCGGGTCTCAGGATGGTTTTCGAAACATTCAGGCTTGTCCCGACTATGGTTTCCGGATAGACATCCGTCAGCGTTTTCCTGCCGCGGCTGTATCCTCTGGCCTTGAATGTGGCTCCTGCATCACTGATTATCCAATCCAAATGGCCATCCCTGGGCATCTTCTTCCGTCCGAGGCTTCTTCGCCCCTGGAAGAGCTCCACTTCCTCGCAGTTGGAGTAAACTCTCACGTGGCCGTTTGCAGGCCCGCAGACGTGCAGGACGGGCTCGTCGGTCCACCACGATTTCAGATAATACGCCTCGTCTTTAGGAAAACCGCAGTAATCGAAGATTCCGAACTGGGAACCGGTGGCGGGCCACACCATCGGGTTCGATTCCCCTCGGTAATCGAATCCGGTCCAGTAGCACAGCCCGGCCAGATATGGACGTTCCTTGTAAAACCTCCATCCTGTCTCGATATGGTCAATGCTGTCCCTTCTGTTGTGGGCAAGCATCCATCCCTCCTCCGGGACGGTGATATACTCTCCCCTCGTACCGCAGCCCGTCGTTTCTTCAGTGCCGACGGCGCAGTTTGACGAGTGTTCAAGATGGTTCCGTTCGATGGGGTTCTGGATTATATAGTTGTATCCGAACACCTCCACACCGTAGTTGGGCGTCTGTCCGCCGGAACTGCCGTATGTCGTGGGCCTTGTGGGATCCGCCGAGTTGGCTCGGCTACGCATCGCTCGTGCAATGGCCGTACCCCTTTCGTCCCACTCCACGCTCCATTCCTCATTACCGATGCTCCAGGCGATGATGCAGGGATGGTGTTTATGGTGGACAATCATATTCTCGAGCCCCCTGAGCTGCTCTTCGTTGGCGCCGAAGCAGCGGTTCTCATCTATTACGAAAAAGCCCATCTCGTCGCAGAGGTCAAGCAAATCCTCCGGTGCTGGATTATGGGAGCTGCGGATACAGTTGAATCCGTATTCCTTCAGTATGCCAAGTCGGTAGCGCCAAAGTTCCTTGGGTACGGCCACGCCGACTCCAGCGGCATCCAAATGAAGATTGCATCCTCTGAGCTGGACTCTCTTTCCGTCAAGAAGAAATCCCAGGTCGGGGTCGAAACGGAAATTGCTGGCTCCGGGACCTTCTTCCGGACAGTATCCTCCCGTATGGAGCCATACGTTGCGGTAAATGCCGGCCCCTTCATAATACCAGCCTTCTTCGACGGAGGCGTCGCACCTCACGGTGATCACGTTATCGCCTCCGTAATTCAGCACTTCGGTCAGATTGTAATACTGAACTGCGTATCCGCTGCGTTCGTGGCCCAGATAGATGCCGTTGCAGAATACCTCAGCATCACGGAAAACGCCCTCGAACTCAATACCGATCTCCTTGCCTTTATCTTCCGTGGACACCGTAAAATGTTTCCTGTACCATCCCACGGAATTTTCGGGATATTTCCATCCAATACACTTGTATCCGTGGGAATGGGACGCTTCTCCGCTGAAAGGAAGGTCCACGACCCAATCGTGAGGCAGATTGACGGTCTTCCAGGACGAATCGTCGAATCTGCTCCAGGCGGGTCCTCTGTTGTGGTCGTTGGAATTGACTTTACTGAAATAGGTGAAGTACTCCGTACCGTGCGTAAAATCCTTTTCCATAGAGGAGGCGTCGCCTAGGGCGAATTTCCAACCATTGTTGAAAAGGACTTTCCCGGTTCCGGCGTTAGCGTCAGCGGAACTGAAAGCCAGCACTATAAGTAAAAACAAAAATGATAAATTATTCTTCATAGGCAGCTATCATTAAAGTACGCTGATGCAATAATTCGCATTTTTATTCCATACAGTTCAATACCAATGATTCAGTTCCCGCGGCGATTCTGAATTCCCCGGGTTCAAGATGCCACTTGCCATCATCTCCGGCAAAGCTCAAATCGTCAGCATTCAGCCTGAACGTGACGGTTTTTGTCTCTCCGGGGGCAAGGTCGATCTTTTCAAAAGCCCTGAGTCTCTTCACGTCAGGAATCATCGTGGCGACGAGGTCGCTGGAATACAAGAGCACGCTTTCCTTTCCTGGACGAGTGCCGGCGTTCGTTACATCGACGCTGATGCTGAGGTCGTCACCCTTCCTGAACGAGCTTTTATCGGCCTTTATCCCGGAATAACAGAACTCCGTGTAACTGAGGCCTTCACCGAAACTCCACTGTACGTCCATCTTTGCATCATAATTGTATGCACCTTCTATCATCTCCCTCTTTTCCGAGACCTTGAAATCGTAGGTATGTAGGGAATTGACGTATTTCGGATAGGTGAAGGGCAGCCTGCCGCTGAAGTTCTCGTCTCCGGATATCAGCGCTGCGAGTGCGTCGGCACCGTAATTTCCCGGGAGAAGTATGTCGATGATCGCATCTGCAATCGGTTCTATGGCATTGATGACGCGCGGACGGCCCTCGTTCAGGACCAGTATGACTGGTTTCCTCGTGGCGGCGAGCGCCTTGACCAGGCTTATCTGGTTTGGCGAAAGTGTCAGGTCATCGATGTTCCCGGGCGTCTCGCAATAGGAGTTCTCCCCGATACAGGCCAGTATTACGTCGCATCCCGCTGTAGCTGCAACTGCAGCTGAAATGCCGGAAGGGTCCTCGGCCTGCCAGTCCCCACCTTGTTTGTAGGAGACTCCCGCCACGTACTTTGTGGACGGGAACACGGCTTTTACGGCTTCATAAATAGTGTTGTATCTCTCCACATATTCCGGATTGTCCGTTCCCTGCCAGGTGTAGGACCATCCTCCGTTGAGGCAGCGCATTGAATTGCCATTGGGGCCAGTAACCAGGATTCTCGCATTCTTCTTCAGCGGAAGGATGCCGTTGTTTTTAAGCAGCACTTCCGACTCCACTGCGGCATTGTAGGCCTGGCGGGCGAACTCTTCGCTGCCCACAAGCGGCCACTCTCCCTCCACGACGGGGTTGTCGAACAGGCCGAGACGGTATTTGAGCCTGAGTACGCGTGCTGCTGCGTCATTGAGCCGCGCTTCGCTGATTCTCCCTTCGCGCACCAGGTCGCAGATATCGCGCGCGATTTCGGGCTTGTAGGGGTCCATTATCATATCGATGCC
>JAKSKA010000055.1 GCA_024401915.1 Bacteroidales bacterium | reverse complement strand
GTCCCCAAGGACCGTATCCTTATGATCTGCACCCACTCCCCGATGTTTATGGTGATGGGAGGCAAGATGAGGAGCCGCAATGCGATCGTCGTCGACGGAGCCAAGACCACGAGCCACTACAGCGACGTGGACGCCCTCGTGAAAGATTACGCCAAGGTCTATGCCTGGGCCGGTCATACCCACACCACCTACAACTATGCCGGCGATGACGCGGTCGTCGAGTCTCATACCGTGGTGAGGGCGACCGGAGAACTGTGGACCAACGAATACCTCAACGCCGGGACTCCGAGGGGCTTTGTCGTAATGAACTACGACAACGGCACCGTCAGCTGGAAATTCCATCCCATCAAGTACCAGAGCGGCTCTTTCGTCGGAAAGTCCAAGCCTTCCTACGAGCACAGGGACTGGGATATCGTGGACGGAGTCGCGAAGATGAAGTCCGACGGGAGCGTCCTTGACGAAAGCTACCAGATGCATCTTTATGCCCCGGATACCTATGCGAAGGGGGACGGCCTCATCTATGCCAATATCTTTATGTGGGACGAGAAGTGGCAGTCTCCGTACTTCACCTACAATGGAGTACGTCAGAAGATGAAGAGGTACAGTTCCAGCAACTACGTCTATTATGACATCTCCGCCTATGAGATAAGCGATTGGTACAAGCAGACCAACTCGACGCTGGCCGGCGCGGATTACGGTCCGAGCAAGAGCAACTGCGCGACCATCTTCACCGCTTCCGTCCAGACGAAGAACCCTGCCGGGAAGAACAGCGGCACGGTGTCCGTCGAGGACCGTTTCGGCAACACATACACATCAACTATAACCTGGTAAAATGAAAAGAACTTTCGCGCTGATATTGCTTCTCCTGTCCGTCACGGCCCTGAAGGCCGGTGACATCGGCAGTGCCAAGGACCTGGAGGCCTTTATCAAGGCATATAACGAGTGTGGCGACCTCTCGCCCTGGATGTCGGCGGATTCCACTTTCCGCTTCAGTGCGGACATCGACCTTTCCAAGGTGAAGAAGCTGCCCCAGATCAAGTCATTCGCAGGGGTGCTGGACGGCTGTGGCCACAGCATCAAGGGCTGGAAGGCCCAGGGCGGCCTCATCGCGGAGATACTCCCCGAGGCGAAGGTGTCCGGCATCGTGATAGACAAGAGCTGCTCGATGAAGGTCACAAGCAAGGCCGGCACTTTTTCCGCCGGTTTCATCGCCGACCTCAACAACGGCATCGTGTCCGACTGCGACAATTACGGCACGGTCCAGCACAAGTGCAGCTATGCCCAGAGCCATCTCTATATAGGCGGCATTGTCGGAATCAACCGCTTCGGCGTGCTCAGGTGCCGCAATTTCGGCCGCATCGAGTCCGAGAGCGCCGGCGGTGACAGCGCCTCGACCAAGGAGATAGTCTGCGCTGCAGGCGGCGTCGTGGGTGGCTGTCCCGGAAAGATCCTCGCGGGAGCCACCATCGTGTGGTGTTCCAACGAAGGGGAGGTGGTGCAGTACGGCGATTTTGCCATCGACGCAGTGGGCGGCATCGTGGGCATCTGCGGTGGCGCAACTATCAAGCTCTGCACCAACAAGGGCACCGTCAGTTCCGTCGCTTCACTGAATTCCATCAACTCCTCAGCCGGAGTGGCCAAGGTAGGAGGCATCGTCGGACAGACCAAGAGCGACATTATGTGCTGCGACAATTTCGGCACTGTCAGCTCATCCGGCGTCGCGACCTCCAATATCGGCGGCATCGTGGGTATGCCTCACGCCGCCCTGGTGATAGGCGACTGCGTCAATTACGGGAAGGTGCATTCCTCCAACGAGGGTCCCTGCTTCACGGGAGGCATTGCCGGAGTCGTCGGACGTCCCGTCCATTTCCGCCGCTGCACCAATGCGGGGGAAGTGATTTTCGACGGCGTGAGCCCGCGCGAGCGCAGTGCGACAGGCGGCATACTCGGACAGAGTTACGTGACGAAGCGTTACGACACCGCTACATACATACGCTGCTGCACCAACACCGGCAAGGTGCGTTCGGAGTCGGGCGGCAACAACTACGGGAATTCGGACAACGCAATCCATACCGGCGGCATAGCGGGCTTTATGAACACGCGCGAGGACGTCCTGTCCTACGTCTATGAATGCGCGAACAGCGGCAACGTGAGCTCAGCGACTGGACGCCGCAGCAATATGTGCGCCTGTGCGAACAACGTCACGACAGGTGGCAGCTACAATGATGACTGCGCGCTTTCGGTAGAGCCGCTTCCCGGCGGAGTCAACGTTTACGGACGTGTCCTCGCTTCGGACGGCAAGCCCATCGCGGGCGTCGTCGTCACGGACGGCCGCCAGTGTGTGGAAACGGCGGCGGACGGCAGCTACGAGATGAAATCCGATCTGGATGAGGCGCGTTTCGTGTACATCTCCATCCCCGCGGCATACCAGGTTCCCGTTTACCGCAGCCTTCCCCAGTTCTTCCGCCGGATAGGCAGGGGAGAGAAGGCCGTGTGTGCCAATTTCACCCTGGAACCCAGGACCACGGTCAGCGACGAGTACACTCTCCTGATGGTCGGAGACCCTCAGGTCAGGCCGCTGAAATACGGCGACAATTCTATGGAGACCTGGGGCGGCGACGTGGCTCCGGACATCGAGGCCTACCGCGCTTCGTGCAAGGGCGACGTGTATTCGATCAACCTCGGCGACCTCGTATATAACTATATGTATGCCTACGACGACTATCTCGACAAGGCGGCGCAGATAAACTGCCCGGTGTTCAACGTGATAGGCAACCACGACTACGACCAGCAGACCCTGTTCGACGGCCATCTCGGCCAGCTCTATTTCGAGACCTATGTCGGCCCCGAACACTATTCCTTCACTATCGGGGGCATCCACTTCGTGGTGGTCAACACGATACTTTACGACAGGAAGAAGGCGGGAACGAAGTATCGTTACGGGCTCGACGACAGGACTATGGCCTGGCTTGAGAACGATCTCAGGTCCGTCCCGAAGGATATGACCATAATGACCTGCGCCCACGCCAATATGTTCAAGAACCCCAACTCCTCGCCTAACGGCTCTCACGGGGTCTATTTCCAGCATTACGAGGATTATCGTGGGCTGATCAGCAGTTTCATGCACGTCTATTCCTGGTCGGGACACTACCACCAGAATTACTACTACAATTACGAGGGCAAGCGCACCAGACACGGCGCTCCCAATATCGAAAGCATTTCGGTGAGCCGCTGTACCGGCGCGCTCCGTTTCAACCGTCCAATAGCCTCCGACGGAACCCCTCAGGGCTATATGGTGGCTACCGTCAAGGGCGGGAAGATGGAGTGGGTCTACAAGTCCGTCGGCCACGACCTCTCCTACCAGATCAAGATCTATGCTCCCGGCCGCTGTGGCGACAAGCTCGTCAGGGCCCTGGTGTGGAATCATTCCGAGGGCTGGAGCGCTCCGGAATGGTGGGAGAACGGAGTCAAGGTTGCCGATATGGAATATGTCGGCGGCACCGATCCCGATTACAAGGACCTCTGGGATGCCTTCACCAACAAGCGTGACCGCAAGTACTGCAAGCCTTCCGAGAAGTCCAACATCTTTGCCGTTACGCCCACCGAGGGCTCCATAGGCGGCGAAGTCAGGGTCAGGGACCAGTTTGGAAATGAATATAAACAGGTAATAGAATGGTAAATCAATTATTATAACTAATGTATGAAAACAAAAGTAAATGCAATCAGCCGTGCAGAGTACGTGGTACCCGAAACGGTAATGATGTTTTTGACATCAAAGGGAGCGATCCTTTCAGGAAGCGCCGAGATTCAGGAACTCATTGAGATTAACGAAGAATGGTAAGCCTAAAAAGTCAGAGAGTATGAAAAAGATCATTTACATTATCGCCTTTGCAGGAGCGGCGCTCCTCGCAGGCTGTGCAAAAGAGCAGCTTCCATCAGTTCCTACAGGAAAGACTGTCATCAGCGTTTCGATTGAGGACTCGAAGACCACGATAGGTGAACTCACCGATGGCAGGCGTTCCATTCTGTGGGACAAAGGGGATGTCCTCTGCTGTAACGGAAAGCTTTCCGAGGCTCTTGACGAGTCAGCGTCAGGAACAAGTATGGCAAATTTCGTCTTCAACGACGTGCTTGAGGAGCCTTACAATCTTCTCTATCCCGCATCCCTTTACACTGATGCCTCGTCCATAACCCTTCCCGCTGTGGCCAAGTACGTACCTCTTGCAGGCCAGGGCGCTTCGATGGCCGCTGTTACAGGTGTCATCAAGCTTTCCATTGAAGCCGGAAGCGATACTCATAAAATCAGGAACGTCGTCGTCAGCTCCGCTACCGCCCAGCTTTCCGGTGCATTCTCCATCGATTATGCAGCCGGAACAATCGCAAGCCAGAGCTCTGCCGATGCAGACAAGTCCGTGTCCGTGACAGTGAACCAGACCCTCCCCGCAGAAGGAGCCCTCGAACTGTTCATTCCCGCTCCTGCCGGAACATACAGCTTCACCGCCCGCATCATCGACGTGGAAGGTCATTATATGGACGTGACCACCACTTCCGCCAAGACCATCGTCGCCGGCCAGGTCAGCGCATTCCCGACTGTCACATTTGCTCCTACCGGAACCCAGGTCGACGTCGAGATTACTTCTGCAGAGGATCTCGTGAAGTTTGCTCAGGATTGGAACTCGGGAGCGTTTGATTATAATCCCAACGTAAAGGTTGTCAACAGTATCGTTTTCGATGCTACGACCAGCGCTGATTTCGTAGCAACCGGCGGCATCGGTGTTCAGGGTGATGAAACGCTCGGAACAAGCGACAACTACTTCAACGGAATTTTTGACGGAGACGGGAAGAGCATCAGCAATCTAGAATCCTCCGTTTCCCTTTTCAACTTCGTAGGTGCTGCCGGCTATATCAGAAACGTTGTGATGGATGCATCATCCGTGTTTAATTTTACTGCCTCTGCCGGACAGTATGCAGCTATTGCAGGACGTCTCAAGGGCTCCGTATCGGACTGCACTGTCAATTCGGACATAACAGTCGGCAATATCACTACAACCGGCGTGATGTATGTCGGTGGTGTAGTAGGACGAACATACGGAGGATCGGTCAAGAACTGTTCGATGACAGGAGACCTCAACTTCCCTTCAACTAATGGAAAGATTGCAAAAGCGTTCAGCTTCGGCGGCGTGGTAGGTCAGAATCAGAATGAAGGAGATGATGGAGGAACTGTCAGCGGATGTACATTCTCCGGAAACATTACAGTAGGTGCCTCTTCTTCTTTCAGCGGCCCGTCTTCATCCGAATATGTAAATGTCGGCGGCGTGGTCGGTACAAACAGTACAGACAGCAGGATTCTTTCTTGTACGACTGCTGAAGGCGTTGTTATCGACGTCTGCGGCGTATTCAAGAACAGAATTGGCGGCATCTGCGGAAACAATAGCGGCGTTGTTGGTGGCGAAGGAAAGGAATGTGTGAATAACGCTGCAATAAAGTTCACCAGCAATGGCGCAAGAGCTGATACGACCCCTACCTATGCAGGCGGTATTTGTGGCTTGAGCCTGGGACCTGTTTCTTATTGTACGAACAATGGTGCGATTGCAACGGTTTGCAACAGTACTTCAATTTATCTTGGCGGAATCGTTGCTGGAACTCAGGCGGAGGTTTCACATTGTACAAATGAAACCAGTGGAACGATTACCAGAACCAGCCAGACTTCTGCAGCTCAGGCAAACAGGTATATCTATATCGGTGGCGTTGCGGGAGTTGCTGCCGGTTCTTCGGCATATGAGATATCCAATGTGGAAAACAAGGCTGAAGTGCTCAGCAACCTTCCCGGTACTTCAACAGCCACGACTACCCTGATAGGCGGTGTCGTCGGGCAGAATGAATGCGCTGGCTTAATCATTTCGAATTCCACCAACTCCGGTTATATCCACGTCAATGATGGAACTACTGCTGCCGAATTCCCTATTTCTGCTTTAGGCGGAATCTTGGGCGCGTCAAAGGTTGAAGTCGCAATAACATCCTGTGTATCTGCCGGAAAGCTCAATTGCGTATATTCCACGAAAAAGAACGCCCGTCCTGCCTATGTGGGAGGAATAGCCGGTCTTCTGGATACATATGAAAATGGCAGCGTAACTAAAGGTACCGGTATCAAGGCGACCATATCCGGATGCTCCGTGAGCGGTGGCGTGCAAGCTACCAACTATAACAACACTGCCACTGCTGCTCTGACTTCCTGCAATTTTGTCGGAGGTATAGTAGGCGCAGCGATAGGCAAGAATACTACCGATAATGCGATTACCATCAGCAACTGCTCTACGTCAAGCACAGCCAACTCGGAGGCAGGCGGTCGCCTGTACAATTACAGAGGGTATTGCGGAGGCGTTGCAGGATACATCAAGAATGCTGTCGTTACCGGCGGATCCGGATCCTTTGCAAAGGTTATGAATGCAAACAGCAATAATACAGCCAAGTCCAGTGCCGGCCTTGCCAGCGTAGTGGAGTCTTCCGTATTTGACGGATGCGTTGTGGCAAATGACGTTCAGAATTCACTCACTGTCGCAGGATTTGCCAATAGTATTGACGCAAGCTCCGAGTTCAGGAATTGTATTCTGAATAATGTCTCCCTTGCAGCGATAGATGATGCAAATGCTAAAACTGCCGTCTTTGCCAATACTTCAGTCGCAGGTGCGAAATTTACTGATAACAAGGTGAGCGGAACAATATCCGGTGCAGCTATTACCTCGGAGTCTGCATTTGTCAACTCAGGAGATGCTACGATAAGCGGTACGGTAATCGAATAGTCCAAAGATGCAGGAAACAATAATCAATAACACTATGTTCAATCAAACATTGTTCAACTACGAAGCGCCGTCACTTGATATGACGGAACTTGAGGCGGATTCTTTCATCTGCCAGAGCAACTCACTTACGCTTCCCGATTTCGTGGAAGTCGAGGAAGAATGGTAAAAAAGGAAATGGTTATGAAAAAAGGAATCATCATTTTAGCCGTGGCCGCGTCAGCGATGCTGGTCTCGTGCGCAAAGGAGCAGTTTGTTCCGGCGTCTGCCGGCAAGACCGTCCTTGACATAAGCATTTCGGATACGAAGCTCACCCTGGGCGCTCTTGACAACGAGACCCACGTCCGTCCGGCCTACTGGGATAACGGAGATGCGGTATGCTGCAACGGAGTCGTCTCCGAGGCACTTTCCGGCATCGCCGCCCAGACACGTACGGCGAGCTTCACTTTCAATGAGCCGCTTTCCGAGCCTTACAACATCCTCTATCCCGCATCCATCTGGAAGAGCGCTTCGGAGATAGAGCTCCCTGCCATCTCGAAGGTCATCCCTATGGCTGGCCAGGGTACGACGATAGCAGCCCTCACAGGCATCATCAAACTCTCCCTCGCGGCCGGAACCGATACCGACGAGATAATGAAGGTCGTCATCAGTTCCCCCACGGCCCAGCTCTCCGGCGCGTTCTCGATCGATTACGCAACCGGCACCATTACTGGCCAGAGCTCTGCCGATGCTGACAAGAGCGTAAGCAAGTCCGTTGCAAAGGTTCTTCCCGCCGAGGGCGTTGCAGAGGTGTTCATCCCCGTTCCTGCCGGAACATACGGCTTCACAGCCCGCATCATCGACGTGATGGGCCACTATATGGACGTGACCACCACTTCCGCAAAGACCATCGTCGCAGGACAGGTCAGCGCATTCCCGACCGTCACCTTCCAGCCTACAGGCACCCAGGTCGACATCGAGATCGAGGACGCCGCGGGCCTCATCAAGTTCGCCCAGGACTGGAATTCGGGAGCATTTGACTACAAGCCTCTCGTGAAGGTCATCAAAGATATCGAGTTCGATGCGGAAAGCAGCGCAGCATTCGTCGCCACCGGCGGCATTGGCGTCCAGGGCGATGAAGAGCTCGGTACCTCCGACAATTATTTCAACGGCCTGTTCGACGGCGACGGCCACACGATCAAGGGCTATGTCAGTATGTCTGGTGATGTTGCCGCTCCTCTCTTCGCCTATACCGGCGCGGACGCGATCATCAAGAACCTCACTCTCGACGAGAGCTGTACCCTCAGCTACCCCAAGAGCTATTCGGCTCCTTTTGTAGGACGTCACAAGGGACGCCTTATCAACTGCGTCAACAATGCGGACGTGAACCTCACAATGGTCGCAGGTGCCACTTATTTCGGAG
>JAKSKA010000054.1 GCA_024401915.1 Bacteroidales bacterium | reverse complement strand
AGCACCGAACTGATGCGGCTCCTGAAATAGCTGCGTCCCGGCTGCTTCGTCTTCCCGGCGGAGAAAAATGCGATGGGGGCCAGCAGGGCGAAGAAGATTATCGCAATCAGCGCGGCCGCCAGGATGAAATTGAACACCCCGTAGGACGGCCTCGAAATGATGACTATCCCGTCATCGGAGACGGCCGTCGCGAAATGGGTCCAGCCGCCGGTGTCGTAATGGAGTGACCTCTCTTCGTAAATCTTGTCCGAGAAGCTGCGGACTATGGTGGTCCGATAGGCATAGGAGCCCCTGTAGGCTATGATATCCTGTCCCTTGTAGCGCGCATAGGCATAGCGGCCCGGAAGGCTGACGCGGCCCGGGACCGTCTCTCCCATAAGCGAAGAATAGCCTTTTTCGCCCAGGCCCGCCTTTCTCTCGATCTCCACGACCATATGGGACACCTCCCCTCTCTCGTTGACATACAGGAAGATGCCGTCATAGCGCGGCCGTCCCGCATCCGTGTCCGCGAAAAGGAAGCGCGAATCGTCGGAGATGGGGTCGCCTTCACGCATACGCCGGCTGAGGAACGCCGCCTTCTCCCTGCTCTCCGAGACGTCGTTGAACAGGAATACGGATATGTTATAGGCGCTGGAGAGGCGCGGGAGATAGATGTCGGAAATACGGTTCTGGATAGTCGAGGCCGCATTGTCATAGAAAGCGAGCGTGGAGATGAACAGGTCGTTCGCAATCTGCCCCTCGACCCGGCGCAGCGTCATCTCCATCGTTATGTCCCTGTCCACCGCCAGCCTGTTTGCCCATACGTCGATCCTCTTCTCCTCCTTGCTGAAGCCGAGCGTGGCCGCCAGGACGACAAGCCAGACGCCGACAATCACCGACTCCGCCGCCCTCCAGGCGTTGCTGAGGCTGTCGAAGCCCGCCACGTTCAGTAGCAGCACGACGCCGACGAGCACTCCGGCGCAGGAGAAATACACCACTGCGCTCCAGAACGAGAGCAGCGGGATCTTGTAGAGTTCCAGCACTATGCCGGAATTGAGGATTATGGAACGCAGGGTCAGGTGGAGATACACGAGCAGCACTACCGCCACCAGGACCGCCGCGATGCGGAAAACGAGCCCGGAGCGCGGGGTGGACAGCCTTTCCCGGAAATCCCGGCGCACCATAAAGAACAGCGCCGCTATCGTCGCGAGCGCCAGGTTCACCAGGATCACGGCTCCCAGCGAGAACAGGAATCCGCCGCCCGCATAGAGCGAAGGCGAGAATACCGGGAGCTGGCTTCCGCCGTTAAGGCCCCAGAGATACATCATCACATTCACGACGACGAAGGTCCCCGACGCTATGAGGAAGCGGCGCACGCTGCGCCTGCCGGCCACGAAGAGGAATGCCGATAAAAGCAGCAGCAGATATGCCAGCCACACCAGGACCGCGTGGGTGAACACCACGTCGCCGTCATTGGAGTCGTAGATCAGCTTGAACTGCGGTATGCCGCCGATGCTGACAGGGCTGCCGCCGGTGGTGGAAAGCGGCCTTATCGAGAAGCTGTCGGACACGCGCAGGCGCGGGTTCACTCCGTTGAAGGTGTTCGTGAACGACTGTCTCATCACTTCGAGGCCGTAGATGATCGTGGAGCGCCCGTCATCCACACGGCGCGCCAGGTACCAGGTGGGACCGAAGTTGCAGAAGCGCAGGGTGTCGTCCAGGTCGGCGAGCGGCGAGCGCGGATTCATCCTCATATTGGAGAGGCGCTCTACGAACACGCGCGACGAGATGTCGTCGCTGTTGACGCTGAAACGGTTCACCCAGGAGAGCAGGGAGTCGTTCACGTAGCGGTAGATGACCATATCCTCGGGCAGCGTCCCGGCATCGCGCGCCACGTACTTCTCGAGCAGGTCCATACGTTTCGAGATGCGGCGCTCCAGCCTGGAGGCGGAGCTGATGTCATCGCCCGGGAAGTGCCTGCCGGCCATTGCGACGGCCAGGAACAGGGATGCGGCGCAGATCATCACAAGCGCCGTTATGTCGTGCAAACGCTTTTTCATTCGTGGTGGTAGGGCTCTCCTTTTATGATTGTGAAAGCCCGGTAGAGCTGCTCTGCAAAAATCGTTCTCACAAGCTGGTGGGAGTAGGTCATTTTCGAAAGGGAGAGCTTCGAGTCCGCCCTTTCATAGACGGCCGGGCTGAATCCGTAGGCTCCGCCGATGACATAGACGATGTCACGGCCGCTCCGCGACATCCTGTCCTCCAGTTCCGCCGCGAACTCGATCGAACGGTATTCCCGCCCGTGTTCGTCGAGCAGCACCACGCTGTCGGCGCTCTTCAGCTTCGAGAGTATCAGCGCACCCTCCTTCTCCTTTATCTGATCCTTGCTCAGCGAGGACACGTTCTTCAGTTCGGGAATCTCCACCAGTTCGAAGGGCACGTAATGGCGCAGCCTCGAAACATAGGTTTCAAGGCCTTCCCGCACCCATTTCACGTCAGTCTTGCCGACAGTCAGCAATGTGATTTTCATACAATTGCAAATGTAAGAATCTGGCTTAAAATTTGCAAGGGCATACGGCGTATGCACAAGACTTTCCACGCATTGTCCATCAGCATCTTACTGATGATTCCGTCGCTTTGCGGCGCGCTCACCCTCCGGGACGGGGCGCCACAGATGCAGACCGTTTCCCTGACAAGGGAGTACGACGTATTCGTCCCCATATGCAAATATATCGAGAAAGGCGACACCGAGGCGCTGTCGAAGTGGTTCGCGGACAATCTCGACATCAGCATCTTCGGCAACGGAGGCGATGCCAGCAGCAATCAGGCGAAGCAGATCCTGAAATCATTTTTCAACGCCCATACCCCCCACAGCTTCACAGTGAGCCACGCGGCGGGACAGGGTAATATGAAATACGTTCTCGGCGAGCTGAACGCTGGCGGAGAACGTTTTCACGTAACGGTATTTGTAAGCTGCAAGAATGACAATTACCGCATCCAGCAACTTATCATAGACAGGAACTAGACCCTCTGGCCGTATGAGCGGTCGGTGGTGTTGACCGTGATGACCTCACCCGTGTTGATGAAGAGGGGAACCATAATCTTGGCTCCGGTCTCGAGGGTGACTTCCTTGAGTGCGGAGGTGGAAGCGGTGTTGCCCTTTACTGCGGGCTCGCTGTAGGTGACCTCCAGGGTAACGTAGGTAGGAAGTTCACAGGTAAGGCAGCGCTCCTCCTCTCCGGTGACGAACATCATTTCGACGTGCTGTCCTTCCTTCATAAGGTCGGAGTTCTCGACGACTTCCTTGGGGAGTTTGATCTGCTCGTAGGTCTCTTCGTGCATGAAGTTGAACCCGTCCTCCTCTGCGTAGAGGAACTGGTAGGGACGGCGCTCCACTTCGATGGTCTCGATCTTTGCACCTGCAGTGAAGGTGTTCTCAAGGATGCGACCGTTCTCGAGGTTGCGGAGTTTGGTCTTCACGAATGCGGGTCCTTTACCGGGCTTTACGTGCTGGAACCAGACAATCATACAGGGCTTGCCATTGTAGTTCAGGTAAAGACCGTTCTTAAAATCAGCTGTTGTTGCCATAATTATATGTTTTTGAGTTATTTCCGGCCGCGAAGTTAGCATTTTGCAGCCACTATTGCAAATTTTCTATTGCACAGGCCACTTCCTCGAGCAGCCATTTGGGTGTCGAAGTGGCCCCGCATACCCCTGCACTGGATGCTCCATCGAACCATTCCGGCCGCAGCTGCGCGGACGAAACGATGTGGTGGGTGCGCGGATTGGCCGCCTTGCAGAGGTTCAGCAGCACCTTTCCGTTCGAGCTCTGGGTCCCGGACACGAACACGACGACGTCGTGGGACGAAGCGAAGGCGGAAAGCCGGCTGTGGCGCGTCGCGACCTGGGAACAGATTGTCTTATGTACTACCGGCGCGACGGCTGACACGCTTCTCAGGTAGGTGCAGAGTTCCTCGTAATCCGCCGGGCTCATAGTGGTCTGGGAGAACACCTCGTTGACGGCTCCGGTGTCGGGAATCCCGGACGCGAGCCGCTGCTTCAGCTGGTCGAGATTCTCCACGACTATGGCGTCTCCGCCGACCTGGCCGACGAGGCCAAGCACTTCCGGATGGCCTATCTTCCCGAAAATCAATATCTTCCCTCCTGTCCCGGCAATGTGCGAATATGCTTCGCGGATATTCTTCTGGAGCTTCAGGACCACGGGGCAGGTGCAGTCGATTATTTCCAGCCCGGCCTTTTCGAGACGTTCATAAACGGCAGGCGGCTCTCCGTGGGCACGTATTATGACCGCGCTGCCGGGAGCGAGCTTCCCGGCCTCATCAAGGTCCACCGTCACGAGCCCGAGTGCCGAAAGCCTGGAGAGCTCGGCTTCGTTGTGGACCATTGCCCCGAGGGAATACAGGGAACCGCCGCGCTCCGAAAGGCGCTTTTCGGCCATAGTGATAGCGCGTATCACTCCGCCGCAGAAGCCTGAGTCGCGGTCGATTTCAACCGTCATAAAATACCGAATTTACCCTGGACAACACCCTGTATCCACGCCAGTTCCTCGTTCATCGTCATCTCGGAATTGTCGAGTTCGAACGAGTCTGCGGCGCGGCGCAGGGGGTTGGTCTCGCGGTGGGAGTCGATGTAGTCACGCTCGCGCAGGTTGGCCACGATCTCCTCGAAGACGGGCGTTTCGCCCTTCGCGACGAGTTCGTCATAGCGGCGGCGTGCGCGCACCTCTTCCGACGCGGTCATAAATATCTTGAGCTGCGCGTCGGGGAAAACGGCCGTGCCTATGTCCCTGCCATCCATCACGACGCGTCCCTTGCGGCCGAATTCGCGGAGTTTCTTGTCCACGAAGGCGCGCACATAGGGCACTGCGGCGATAGGGCTGACCTGGGACGAAACTTCCATCGTGCGTATCTGCTGCTCCACGCAGCGGGCTCCGATATAGGTCTTGCCGTTCTGCTCGAAATGGAGGTCGAGTGTCTCGAGTGCCTTCTCAAGGGCCGGAGAGACATTGTTCAGTCTGGAGATGAGGTGTTCCTCCCTCGCGAAAAGGGTCACGCCCCTGTACAGCGCACCTGAATCCAGATACAGGAATCCGAATTTCGAGGCGACGAGGCGGGCGAAGGAGCTCTTGCCCGTGGACGAACAGCCGTCTATTGCTATTATGATGTCGGGTACTGTCATAACAGGGCAAATTTAGGAAAAATTTTCCGATATTTGCATTACTATGAAAGTTCTGGCAATAGATGATGAAAGGGCGATAAGGAATTCGCTCTGTGAGATTCTCTCTGATGAAGGCTATGTCGTCGACACGGCCGAAGACGGCAAAATCGGACTCGAGATGGCCGCCGGGGGCCACTATGACGTGATTCTCTGCGACATCAAGATGCCCGGGATGGACGGGATGGAAGTGCTCGACCGCCTGATTGCCGACGGCTCGGACAGCGCGGTCGTGATGATTTCCGGCCACGGGGACATCGAGACCGCCGTGGAGTGCATCAAGAAGGGCGCATTCGATTTCATCCAGAAGCCCCTGGACCTCAACCGCATACTCATCACTCTCAAGAACGCGACCGACAAGTCCAGTCTGGTCGCACAGACCAGGATACTGAAGAAGAAGGTATATGGCGGCTCGAAGATGGTCGGCGAGTCCGAACCTGTGAAGCGCATCCGCGAGATGATAAGCAAGGTCGCGGCCACGCCGGCACGCGTCCTCATCACGGGCCCGAACGGTTCCGGAAAGGAGCTCGTGGCACGCAGCCTCCATCAGCAGAGTGACCGCGCGGCCGCACCCTACATCGAGGTCAACTGCGCCGCAATCCCCTCGGAGCTCATCGAGAGCGAGCTCTTCGGCCACGAGAAAGGCTCCTTCACCTCGGCCATCAAGCAGCACAAAGGCAAGTTCGAGCAAGCCGACGGCGGCACCCTCTTCCTCGACGAGATCGGTGATATGTCCCTCGCCGCACAGGCGAAGGTGCTCAGGGCGCTGCAGGAGCACAAGCTCTCAAGGGTCGGAAGCGACACCGACCTCAGCGACGCCGCGAGGGTGATTCCCGCGCCGAACAAGAATCTGCGCGACGAAATCGAGGCCGGGCGTTTCCGCGAAGACCTGTACCACCGCCTCAGCGTCATCGTGATAGAGGTTCCCTCCCTGGACGACAGGAAGGATGACATCCCCCTGCTGGTGGAGCATTTCGTGAACCAGATATGCTCGGAGACGGGAATAGCTCCGAAAAAATTCGCTCCCGAGTCCGTGAAGCTGCTTCAGGACAAGAAATGGAAAGGCAACATCCGTGAACTCCGCAACGTCGTGGAGCGCCTTCTCATACTCGGCGGCGACACCATTTCCGCACAGGACGTCAAAGACTATGTACTTTAAAAATATGAAATTTACCAAAGCAGCGGCCTTCTTATTGGCTTTGGTGCTTGCAGTGTCCTGCAACAGCACCGGTAAACATCTCCCCAAGGCTGAAAACTACCGCAGCTACGACCCCGTAGTGCAGAAAATGCTTTATGCGATGCGCACTGCGGACGGCACGTCCGAGCTCAATTCCCTGATGATCGTGCAGCACGGCAAGAAGGTGCTCGAATACTACGATTGCTGCTATGGCCCCGACTTTATGAACATCTGCTGGTCGGCCAGCAAGACCTTCACCGCCACGGCGGTTGGATTTGCAGTCCAGGACGGCGTGCTCAAGGTCGAGGACCGCATCATAGACCACCTGAAACCCGAGCAGCTCCCCGCACAGGTCAGCGACACCCTCAAGGCGCTTACGATCCACGACCTGCTCCGTATGGCTTCCGGGCTGAAGAAAGACCCTATCGGGCCCACGGGAGCCTATGGCCTTGACGAGCCCACAAGGACGGTTCTCGAAGCGGGATTCAGATTCTGGCCGGGCGAGCGCTACAAATACAACAGCCACAATACCTACCTGCTCTCCGTCGCCGTACAGAATGCAACCGGGAAGACTGTTGCGCAGTATATAGACGAGAAGCTGTTCAAGCCCCTCGACATACGCAAGTGGCACTGGGACCTGAGCAATGAAGGCTACTCGATGGGCGGCTGGGGGCTCTATCTCCCCACCGAGTCCCTCGCCAAGATGGGTCTCTGGATGATGGCCAAGGGCGTGTGGAACGGAAAGAGGCTGCTGAACGAAGAATGGTTTGACGAAGCGATGAAGGCCCAGGTGTACCAGTACGGCCACGTCACGGATCCCGAAGTCATTGCCAAGGCCCACCGCGACTGGAAGGCAGGCTACGGCTACCAGATGTGGATGATGGACGGCGGCGGATGCCGTCTGGACGGCGCACACGGCCAGTGGTCGATCATCTTTCCGCAGTATGACGCCGTCGTCGTGCTGACAGGCAACTGCCGCGACACGCGCAAGGAGATGACAGCGCTGAGAGAATTCGTCGAGCCTATGCTCCAGGAGTAAGGAATGGTAAAAAAATAAGTTGGTAAAGATTTGTGCAAGATTGTTCTAGGATTTTGGATGCGGAATGAAGGAGCGTAGCGGGCTACGCGACCGAATGACGCATTCAAAAGACGGAACAAGATGCATAAAGATTACCAAGTTATTTTTTTATAATGACTAAACACCCCTCTTATAAGAAAAAGTAATCCTGACCGGCGGCAAGGGCATATTAGAGCGTTTGAGGCCGATTCACTCTGATTCCGGAGTATTTTGAATAAAATCAGAGCGTTTCTGCCTGATTCTCTCTGAAAACCAGTCCCCCCTTGAATGGCCAGGCGATCCTCACGCCGCGCGTTGCCGACTTGGTTGCACTACTTGGTGCGTCAGAATGGCGTTTTCACGCACGGAATGAAAAACTACTACCGTTTGTGCGTGGAAATGCCATTCTGACGCACGGATTTTTGAAGGTGAAATGGTTTTGGTATTGCAAAATACACAAAGAGCCGTCAACGGCAAACAATCCGGACGGCTCTTTGGCGAAAAAACTTTCACCTCTATTCAATCTTCTGACAACGCACAGAATATCCCTTGCTGCGATCGTCATATTCAATGGAAAATCTTTTCCCTTCCCATCCGGGTCATCTCCATATGGAGACTGGCATATCACACCCGGAAGCCGGAGTTCAATACATTTGATTATCGGAGTGATATATTCAGGTTTTTCCATAGTATGGACATCACTTTGATTCTGCAAAAATACAACATTTTCCAGATGTGGCGGAGTATTATACTTGATTCAGTGTCTGGATGTTTTCGATTACGTTCGTATTTCTCATTCAAATGTCTGCGCGGATGAATAATAGTCAAGGACAAACCGCGACGGC
>JAKSKA010000053.1 GCA_024401915.1 Bacteroidales bacterium | reverse complement strand
CTTGGTCGGGTCTCCGAGAAGCTGGTCGACTGCGGCGGGGCGGAAATACTTCGGGTCCACCTCGACGAGCGTCCTGCCCTCAAGGGAGCGGGAGACGCCGGCCGCCTTCGTGTCCACGCTGACGCATACGCCTTTTTCGTTCACGCCCTCCCCCTTCCACTCGAGCTCTATGCCGAGCTCGCGGAAAGCAAGCGTACAGAACTCGCGGACCGTGTGGTACTGGCCGGTGGCGATGACGGAATCCTCAGGGGTTTCGTGCTGCAGTATGAGCCACATACATTCCACATAGTCCTTCGCGTAGCCCCAGTCGCGCAGGGAATTGAGATTGCCCAGATAAAGCTTGTCCTGCATACCCTGGGCAATGCGGGAAGCGGCGATGGTGATCTTTCTCGTCACGAAGGTCTCGCCGCGGCGCTCCGACTCGTGGTTGAAGAGTATGCCGTTGACGGCGAACATACCGTAGGCCTCCCTGTAGTTCTTCATTATCCAGAACGCATACTGCTTCGCGACTCCGTACGGACTGCGGGGATAGAAAGGCGTGGTCTCCTTCTGGGGCACTTCCTGAACGAGTCCGAACAGCTCCGAGGTGGATGCCTGATAGATGCGGCAGCTGTGCTCCATACCGAGTATGCGCACCGCCTCGAGAAGGCGGAGAGCGCCGACGGCATCGGTGTCGGCAGTGTATTCGGGGCAGTCGAAGCTGACCTTCACGTGGGACTGGGCGGCAAGGTTGTACACCTCGTCCGGTCGCACGAGCTGGAGTATGCGCACCAGGGAACTGCTGTCCGTAAGGTCGCCATAGTGGAGTTGGATGCGCTTGTGGCCCTTCATATCGCGCACCCACTCGTCCAGGTAGAGATGCTCGATACGTCCGGTATTGAACGAGGAGCTGCGCCTTAGTATTCCGTGGACCTCGTAACCCTTCTCGAGAAGGAACTCGGCGAGGAAGCTTCCATCCTGTCCGGTGATGCCGGTGATCAGGGCTACCTTGCGCCCGCTGTTATCAATACTTTCGCCAAGAACTTGCTCTATGGCTTTGATACTTGCTTTGCTGAGACCCACTTTCCCGGAAAGCCAGCGGCTCACGGCGGTCTCGTCCTTTCCCAGCAGCTCGGCAAGGTCGCGCTGCGTCATTCCGCGTTTTTTCAGCGCGGATTTGAGATTCTGTATAAGAGATTCGTTAACCATACCGCAAATATAAGCATTATTTAGAACTTGACAAACCCAATCACACTCAAGGATTAGCACTTGACAGTCCGCTTGACAGTATTTTCCGAATTAATTTATTAACTTTGTGTAATTTGAAACAAAACAGCACAACTATATGAAAAAGACACTTTTTGCCCTTCTTCTCGCGTTTGCAGCGATTTCCGCAAATGCAGCCAAACTCCAGCCCGCCTGGGAACCGGCAGGAGACCACATCAAGAGCCGCTGGGCAGCCAAAGTCAACCCGTACGCACCTCTCCCCGAGTACCCGCGCCCCCAGATGGTTCGCAGCAACTGGCAGAACCGCAACGGATTATGGGACTACGCGATAACCCCTGCCACTGAGGACAGCTTCACTTCCGAAGGCCGCATCCTCGTGCCCTTCGCAGTCGAATCGTCACTTTCCGGTGTCGGCAGGACAGTCGGCAAGGAGAACGCCCTCTGGTACGAGCGCACGTTCAACGTCCCCGTGAAATGGAAGGGACAGAACATACTGCTCCACTTCGGCGCAGTGGACTGGAAGGCCGAAGTCTGGGTCAACGGGACCAAGGTCGGCGAGCACACCGGCGGCTACACCCCCTTCACGTTCGATATCACCTCAGCGCTCAAGCCTGTAGGGAAGCAGACCATACGTGTCAAGGTCTGGGACGCTACCGACAACTCGTTCCAGCCTCGCGGGAAGCAGGTCAACGTGCCTACGGGCATCTGGTACACCCCTGTCACGGGCATCTGGCAGACGGTATGGATGGAGCCCGTTCCGGAGACGCACATCGTTTCCTACAACGCGGAATCCCTCATCAACAAGAACGCAATCTGTCTCGACGTGGATGCAACCGGGCTCAAGGCCGGGGATGAGATAATCGCCGAGGCCATCGAAGGCAAGACAGGCTATAGCGCCGAGACACCGGGAGACAAGGTAGTCGCAAGCGCCACCGTACTGAACGGCAAGGCCGTCCTTCCCATCGCGGAGATGAAACTGTGGGACCCTGACAGTCCTTATCTCTACGGCATCAGGATCAAGATATTGCGCAACGGCAAGGTCATAGACAAGATCGACGGATACACCGCGATGCGCAAGATAGGACAGATGACGGACAGCTGGAGCTACAAGAGACTCACGCTCAACGACAAGCCCATATTTATGTTCGGTCCCCTCGACCAGGGCTGGTGGCCGGACGGCCTTTATACCGCTCCTACCGAGGAGGCGATGAAGTACGATATCGAGAAGACCAAGCAGTGGGGATGGAATATGATACGCAAGCACATCAAGGTCGAGCCGGCGCGCTGGTACTACTGGTGTGACGTCCTCGGAATCTGCGTATGGCAGGATATGCCTTCCATCGGCGACCACTCCGCCAAGGTGCTCGCGACACGCGACCCCAGGATCGCTGCGGGCCAGAAGAACAGGTGGTCCAGCGACAGCTTCCTCGGCGGCACGGATGCAGCCATCCCCCAGGTCTGGAAGGACAACTACTATGTAGAATGGGCCGACATCATCAATTCGCTGAAATGTTTCCCCTGCATCTGCGTCTGGGTGCCGTTCAACGAAGCGTGGGGCCAGTTCGACACGCCCAAGGCCGTGGCCCTCACGCGCAAGCTCGACCCTTCCCGCCTCGTCAATGAGGCCTCCGGCGGCAACTTCGCACTCTGCGGCGACATCCAGGACTGCCACCACTACCCCCACCCGATGATGCGCGCGTTCGAAGGCAAGCTCGTCAACGTCGTGGGCGAATACGGCGGCATCGGCTTCCCCGTCAAGGGCCACCTCTGGCAGAATGACGCCAACTGGGGCTACGGTGCAGTCAAGACCTCCGGCGCCCAAGTGCTCAAGGATTACGCCCAATACGCCGAGATGCTCAAGACCCTCATCAAGACGGGCTGCAGCGCCGGCGTCTATACCCAGACCACCGACGTGGAAATCGAGGTCAACGGCATTATGACCTATGACCGCGCCATCGTGAAGGTGGACGAGGCCGAGTTCGCCCGCATCAACAGGAGCGTCATCGACGCAATGAGGGAGTATGACATAACCCTGCTTTCCTACAAGCAGTTCAGGAGACCTGAAGACAAGAACGCGACCACCCTCCACACCATCAGGGGCGGCAGGCTGACGATGCAGGTCAGCACGCTCGGCGCCCGCGTGGTCAGTCTCTGGGCACCCGACCGCAGGGGCAACTATGACGACATCGAGATAGGTTACGAAAACCATATGCGCTACCTCCACAACAGCGGCGAGCGCTACCTCGGAGCGGCCGTGGGCCCTGTTGCCAACCGCATCGGAAAGGGCGTGTTCTCGCTTGGCGGGAAGAGACACAACACTCCTCTCAACAACAACGGCAACACCCTGCACGGAGGCATCAAGGGCGTCGATATGGTTTACTGGAAGGTGGAAGAGAGTGGGGATGACCATCTCGTGCTCAGCCTCGACCTGCCTGACGGACAGGACGGATTCCCCGGAAACCGCCACATCGAGATGAAGTATCAGCTTACCGACAATAACGAGTTCATCGTCACCTACAAGGCCACGACGGACAAGCCCACGCCCATCAACCTGTCCCACCATTCCTTCTTCAACCTGACCGGACGCGCCAACAAGAGCATACTCGGCCACATTCTGAGGATCAATGCGTCAAAGACGACTCCGGTGGACAGCCTTCTCATCCCCAGCGGGGAGATTGCAAGCCTCGACGGCTCTCCTCTTGATTTCCGGCAGCCCAAGGAGATCGGACGCGACATAAACGTCAGGAACGCCCAGCTCAAGAACGGTTGCGGCTATGACCACAACTGGTGTCTGGACAGGAAGACGGCATCGGACGTGGAATTCGCGGCTTCGGTTTACGAGCCTGAGAGCGGAAGGTATATGGAGGTATGGACAGACCAGCCCGGCCTTCAGTTCTACAGCGGCAACTTCTTCGACGGAAGCTACAACGACAAGTACGGACGTCCCATCATCCACAGAGGCGCCATAGCCCTCGAGACCCAGAAGTTCCCCGACGCGGTCAACCATCCGAACTTCCCCTCGACCATCCTCAAGCCGGGCGAAACCTACACCCAGACCTGTATCTACCGCTTCTCGACGAAATAAGAGATAGAGTTCGTACACACGCGAGTGACTCGCGTGTGTACGAACTCTCTACTTCTTCCCCTCGAAGTCCTTCAGCAAGGCAAGGGCTTCGGGGAAGAGGATTATCAGGGCGATGACATTGATCCAGGCGGTAAGCCCGATTCCTATGTCTCCCATCTTCCAGACGGTGTCGGAAGCCGTTATGGCGCCGATGACGACGGCTGCCATCATCACGAGCTGGTAGCTTCGCAGGATAAGCTTCTCGCCTCCCGGACCCAGTCTGCGCCTGCTCCTGAAAAGGAATATCAGGCTGGATTCAGCGTAGAAATAATAGGCCATCAGCGTGGTGAACACGAAAAAGAGGAGGGCGATTGTGACAAAGATGCCGCCGAAGCCGGTGAAGACCGTATCGATGGCGCTCTGGGTGTAGAGGATATAGTTGTTTCCGAGTGCCGGGGCATTGGCGGCGATGACGTTGCCCGACGCATCGAACACATTGTAGCAGCCGGTACAGAGGATCATCAGGGCCGTCGCCGTACAGACGAGGAGGGTATCGATATAGACGGAGAACGCCTGCACGAGCCCCTGCTTGGCCGGATGGTCCACCCGGGCCGAAGCGGACACGATGGCGCCACCTCCCTGCCCCGCCTCGTTGGAGAAGAGTCCGCGCTTCACCCCCATCGCGATCGTGCTCCCGAAGATTCCCCCGAAAACGGGATTGACACCCAGGGCGCTGCTGAATATCAGTCCGAAGATGTGCGGCACGCTGCGGATATTGGCAGCTATTATGATTATGGACATCAGGACATAACCTGCGGCCATAAAAGGCGTCACAGCAGCCGAAACCTTCGCTATCCTGGTCGCGCCGCCGATGATCACCATACCGAGGACGACGGCCACGGCGGCACCGGAAACGAGAGGCTTGACGTTGAACGAGTTCTCGATCGCGCAGGCCAGCCCGTTGGACTGGACAAGGACCAGGAAGATGCCATAACCGGCAATGGTCAGAATCGCGAAGAGCCTGGCAAGATGCGGCGCGTGGAGGCCTTCGGAGATATATACGGCAGGGCCGCCGCGCAGGCCGCCGTTATGGCTGAACCTGTATTTGCTGGCAAGGGCGGATTCCGTAAAGGCCGTCGATGCCCCGAGGAATGCGATCACCCACATCCAGAACACCGCACCGGGGCCGCCAAGCGCGATAGCGGTGGCAACGCCGATGATATTGCCCGTGCCCACTCGGCCGGAAAGCGACACGCAGAATGCCTGGAACGAGGAAAAGGAAGATCCCGCCCCCTCACCGTTACGCCTGCTGCCGTAGAGAAGGCGGACCATCAGAGGGAACTTGCGCAACTGGACACAGCGGGTGCAGAACGTGAAATAAAGGCCTGCAGCAATGAGAAGGAAAACCAGAGCCGGGCTCCAGACTATATCGTTGACTACATTGACGATTTTCTCCATTGCACCTGTCCCGGAATATCAAATACCTACGCCAAGATGCAGGCCCACGCAGTCCGTCGCGAGCACCGGGCCCGCGAAGATATGGGCGTTTCCGATGAAACGTATCCTGATTCCCGGCTGCCAGCTGAGCTTGAAACGGACGCTGCCGAGCGTATATCTGTAATCGTTGGCCCACGTGGACACACCGGTCACCGGATCGACGCCGCAGTTGGAACGGTACACCCAGTCCGCCCCGATGGCAAGGTCACTGTAAACGGCAAGGATGCTCAGAGGACTTCTCCTGAAGTAGCGCCTCTTGTAGAGGCAGGTGGTGACGAGGTCGACACTGGCCGGAGCGGCATCATTATAGACATTGGTATGGCCGAGCATCAGGCCGAGGGTCCTCTTGCCGTCGATACGCGCGCCTATGGTGGCCAGATGGCCGCTGGAGACGAAGCCCCCGAAGGCACGCAGCGTGATTTCAGGACGCCAGTTACGCCTGCCGGCGGGTGAGAATGCGGCGTTCCACTCCCCGATTGTCCTGGAGATATCCTGGATCATATAATCCTGGGCCCGGCACAGAGGGGACAGAGAAAAAATACCTATAATTAATATAAGGAGACGTCTTTTCATGCGCACTGGGAATCGTTCAGGCCGAGGAAATAGAGGATACCGTCAAGACCGATGGACGTGATGTTCTGTTCTGCGGTGGCCTGGACCTTGGGCTTCGCGTGATATGCGATGCCCAGACCGGCAAGGCCTATCATCGGCAGGTCGTTGGCTCCGTCGCCGACCGCTACCGTCTGGGCCAGGTTGATGCCCTCGACCTGGCACAGCAGCTTCAGCAGCTCCGCCTTGCGGCGACCGTCGACCACATCGCCGAGATAACGTCCTGTAAGCTTGCCGTCATTGCCGACCTCCAGCTCATTGGCATAGACATAATCGAAGCCGAACTTCTTCTGGAGGTCCTTTGCGAAATAGGTAAAGCCGCCGGAAAGGATCGCGGTCTTGTAGCCCACCATCTTGAGCGTCCTCATCATCCTCTCGAGGCCCTCATTATACGGCAGATTGCGCGAGATATCCTCCATCACCGAGGCATCCAGCCCCTTGAGGAGGCCGACGCGGCGCGTGAAGCTCTCGATGAAATCGATCTCACCCCTCATCGCGCTGGCGGTGATGGCCTTCACCTCATCGCCCACTCCCGCCCTTGCGGCGAGCTCGTCGATGCACTCCGTGTGCACGAGGGTGGAATCCATATCGAAACAGATGAGCCTGCGCGAACGGCGGTAGATGTCATCCTTCTGGAAGGAGATGTCAAGTTCGTTGCGGCAGTGGGACATAAGGTCACGCTTGAAATTGAGCAGTTCGTCGTCATCTATGTGGCCGCGTATGGAAAGCTCGATGCAGGACTTCGACCTCGGGGACTCCCCCGTCCGACCGGAGACTTCCTTGAGAGGCATACGGCCGGTAAGACGCTTGATGGCATCTATGTTGAGACCGTGGTCGGCGATGACTCCCGTGATTTCGGAAATCTCCGCCGCCGACAGGACGCGGCCGAGCAGGGTGATAATGTACCTGTCCTTGCCGTGACGCGACACCCAGGTCTCGTAGGCCTCTGCCGTGACGGGACTGAAGCGAATGTGCACCCCGAGTTCGGACGCCTTGAAAAGCAGTTCCTTCATTATGAATCCGGACTCGTCCCTCGGCGTGAGGCAAAGGATGCCGAGAGTCAGCGTCTTGTGGATATTGGCCTGGCCGATGTCGAGGATCTCTATGTCTTTCATTTTTTCTTTGAAAACAATTTGAACGTCTTCGCGTCGGTCTCGGCGATCAGGGCGTCCATCTCCTCCTGGAATCTCCTCTCCTCCTCTTCGAGCTCGGCCTCGACGTTAAGTCTTTCTATCTCGAGGAACTCCTGGGTGGAAAGGGGCTCGGACGCCAGGACATCATCCAAACCGAGCGCAGCCTTGCCTTTCATAAGCTCCTCCATATTCTTCTTGTTATAATTGTTCACGCCCTTGATTCCGCGGGCGAAGATGTCACGTATGGACGTATTGATGTTGACCTGGACCGAATCCAGCTGCTGGGTCATCATAGGGACGGACCCGTTCTTGAAGCGCGCCCTGCAGAGCCCCATCTTCCAGTTGTCGAGAGAGCCGTACAGATTGATGCCGAACCTGATGGGGAGCGGGCTCTTCAGGATGGAGACGTGGTAGCTCATCGACTTGTCGAAGCCCTGGACGCCCCTCAGCGCAAGATTGTAGCGGTCCACGCCGATGATGAACGGGAACACTTCCAGGCGGTTGTTGCTGATGACGGCATCGACATACATATCATTGATCTCGCCTATGTTCTTGTTCTTGAAGAGGAGAAGGCGCGTAATCTTCTTCAGGCTGCCGGCATCCTCGATGAGGAGGTTCTCGCCGCTGATCCTTATCAGCGCATCCACGCTCGGCATAATGACGTTCATACAGCTGTCCAGCTTGGCGGTGCCGGAAATGTCACAGCCGAGCTTGCCCTTGAAGGACTTCAGGGCCGGCATCATCGTGTCGAAGGAAGGCATAAGCTGGAGTATCCCCTCAGCGGAGATATCCTTGAGATTGAGGTTGACCCCGGCGCTGATATCCTTCTTCGTCACGTAGGTATTCTCCCAATATCTGGCATCCAG
>JAKSKA010000052.1 GCA_024401915.1 Bacteroidales bacterium | reverse complement strand
AGACCATATCGCTGTAGCCGGTGAGCGCTGCGAACGGTGCGAACTGGCCCGCTCTATCCATTGCCGACATACGCCGGTGTGAGACGGGTTCCCAGTGGGGGAGATTGATGATATCGTCGTACTTTCCCATTGCCTCTATGCTTTGTGGCCGCCTACCTGGCCGTTCCGTTCTATGGCGGTCGCGCCCTCCTCGAAGTTCATTCCCTTGAGGATAGCGTTCTTGCCGTATTTGCGCTTTATCGCCAGAATCGCCTCCTGGCGGCGCCTTTCCCTCCCGCTGTCCTCTCCGGGCTCATCGAAAAGGTCCAGCTGCCCGCCGTCGGCCATAGCTTCATCGACGGTGTGGTTCGCCACCACATACATCCTTCTCACGTGCAGCTTCGGGTCCACGATGCGGTCGAAAAGCTGCATCACCGCGTCCGTGATGAGCTTTGTGGAAGAGGTGTGGCGGCCGAGGTTCAGAGAGCCGTGGGCGGGTTTGGGGACATCCCTTCCGTACCAGTCGCGCACCACTTCGCCGCTGTAATCCGCCTCCGCGTCGAGGTTGCCGGCGTCATAGCCGACCGTAAGCACCATCTGGTCCGTCACGAGCTTCTTCGCCACCAGGTCCAGCACCAGGCCGTCGGTCATCTCGCGTGCCACGTTCTTCGCCTTCGTGAAATCATAGGGCTCCTTGAGCACCTGGCCGGAACTCAGGCTCTTGCTGGACGGCTTGTACGCCTTTATCTGCTCTATGGTGCAGGGCTCCCAGCCCCAGGCGTGGTCGATGAGAAGCTCCGCGTTCACCCCGAACAGCTTGTAGAGACGCGCCTCGCATTTCAGGGAGCAGCGTGCCACGTCGCCGAGCGTGTACATATAGTTCTCCTCCAGCTTCCTGGCCAGTCCGTGCCCTATGCGCCAGAAATCGGTCAGGGGCCTGTGGTCCCAGTATTTCCGGCGGTAGGACATCTCGTCCAGCTCCGCGATGCGCACGCCGTTCCCGTCCGCCGGACTGTGCTTGGCCTCGATATCCATCGCAATCTTCGCGAGATACATATTCGTGCCGATGCCGGCCGTCGCGGTAATCCCGGTGGTCGCAAGCACGTCGCGGACCATCCTCATCGCCAGCTCGTGCGCCGTGCACCGGTATGTCGCGAGGTATGCCGTGGCGTCGATGAACACCTCGTCGCAGCTGTACACGTGGATGTCTTCCGGCGCTATGTATTTGAGGTACACGGCATAGACTTTCGTGCTCACTTCCATATAGCGTCGCATCCGCGGCGGCGCGGCAATGTATTCCAGGGCTGCCGACGGGTTGCTGCGCACGACGTTGTCGTCATAGGAACCTCCGTTCAGCCGGCGTCCGGGAGCACTGCGGCGGCGCTGCTCGTTGATGGCGGTGACCTGCTGCACCACCTCGAACAGTCGCGCCCTGCCGGAGATGCCGTAGGACTTGAGCGACGGCGACACGGCAAGGCAGATGGTCTTCTCGGTACGGGACACGTCAGCGACGACGAGGTTCGTGGTCAGAGGGTCCAGCCCCCTGTCCACGCACTCCACCGATGCGTAGAAACTCTTCAGGTCGATTGCAATGTATTTCCTGTCCCGGACCATAATCTGCAAAGATATCAAAATTAGTTCCGTTACGGTCAGGGTCGTTACGGCGGGGCGCAGGAGCGGCTTCAGATGTCCTTCTGTCGTACGTACGAACTCATCGGGCCGGAGTATCCTTCGCCACCCTTTCCAGATCGTACATCGCCTGAATCTGGGAAGCCGTCAGGATCTCACGGAACTTGAAGTAATACGCTTTCCGGAGGGAAAGGATCTTCCGGCTCTTCTCGAAGTCGTCGAGGATCTTCAATTCCGCCGTATTTTCGGGATCCTCTCCCGACGGGGCCTTGGTCCTGACTATCTCCGCGCTTTCCCCTTTGTATCTCTGATACAGGGTGATGAATGCCTCCCTGGACGACTCGGGCACTTCTATCTGCTCTGCGATGCGTACCGCAGCCATATGTATCATTTTCTGCCTTTGGCTCGGCTGGGCTCCGGAATGGAAGGATATGGCCAGCGCGAGAAAGATTATCAATGTCTTTTTCATACTATTCGTTGATTTCAAGGAATATGTCGAGACGGGCCAGTTCTTCCTGCTGGGCAAGATATTCCTGCCAGGCCACGTCCGACCGGAATGCGGAAATTGAAAAATATGTGCCTGCCGCCAGCACTACTGCGGCGCAGGTGCAAAGGACCGCCCTCCTGCGTTTTCGGACGCCTTCCACCGAGGAGAGGGTCTTTTCCAGACTCTTCTCGAAATAGCCGTCGGGGGTTTTCAATCTGACTTGACTCATTTGTTTATCTCCTTTTCTATTTTCTTTCTGGCTTCGTGGTAGCTTACCATCAACGTGTTCTTCGATGCTCCGGTAATCCGTGAGATTTCATCATAGTCCATATCGTCGTAGTATTTGAGGCTGAAGACTTCCCGTTGGAGCGGGCTCATCTGCGTGACGGCAGTGGAGATTATCTCGGAAACCTTCTCCTCGGATATGCAGCCGGAGTCCACGATTTCCGAATCGTGAATGCAGTCCGGGTCCACGGTCTCCCTGCGTCCCTTGAAGTACCTGTTTATCTCGTTGGTCGCAATCTTGAACAGCCAGGATTTCAGGGCATTGTCACTTCGGAGCGTCCACAGATGCCTGTACGCTTTGAGAAGTGTCTCCTGAAGGATGTCCTCCGAATCTTCGTGGATGAGCACAACCCGGCGTATATACCAGTAGAGCGGCTGCTGGTATATACGCACGATTTCGGAAAAAGACATCTTGGAAGTACCTATCACATCAGCGAATATAGTGATTTTTCAGCGGCTGATAACCAAGTTCCTTCATCAGGGCGTCCCAATTGCCCGGCAATTCTATCTTTACTGATGCATATCCGCCGCCGGGCATCGTCTGAACCTTGTTACGGGCGCTGTCTCCCGTGATGAGGAATGCCGTCATCCCCCGTTTCATCGTCGGGACGGTCTTCATCTCGGCGGCGTCGGAGTCGTACCACTCGGGGACGTTCGTCATTTCTCCGCCTTCCGTTTTCTCGATATGGGCAGTATATTGCCTCAGGTTGTGTTTTCCGCCGTCCTTGCGGCTGCCCGGGTTGGCATAGTAGTTTGCGAATGCGCGTTCCTTGAGAGGACGGCGTGATTCGGATATCAGAATGTGCTCCAGTGCTTCCGGAGACTTGAACTTCCGGGCAAGAATCCCTGCGACCGGTTCCGTCATCAGTATGGTCCTGAATGTGTACTGGCGTCCGCTGCCAAGCGCGAACTGGCAGCGCTCCGAGATATCCCAGGCAAGCAGCTGCATCACCTTGACCGGGTCGGTTGTGGACGGAGCCATATTATTGCCCCAGAGCAGCGTGGAGCCGAGTGTGACCACACTCTCGTCCGCACCGAATCCCTTGCGGACGTGCCAGGGTTTCCAGCCTATGCGTGCGCAGGCCTGCTCGTCTTCCACAAGGCACCAGGGCATCGGATAGCCGAACGTTCCCATCCTGTCCTGCTTCACGTAATACCCGCACAGGTTCATCAGCGCGAGGTTCAGGAACCGTCCTATCGCAACGTTCGCCGCCTCGTTGATCTGGCCCTGTCCGCAGTCGATTCCGAGCTGCCGCGCAACCGGCCCGTTCAGCCAGCAGTACGGAGCCCACGCGTGGGTGCTCGCGAGGGTGCGGCGGAAAGTCCCGTCCCCCAGGCCCTTTGTCAGCGCAATGAGGATGGGCATATGTTCCGGCTTGCAGCCTGCCATCACGGCATTGACGGCAACGTGCCAGGCGGTAGTGTTCCTGTGGGCGATCGGCAGCACGGCAACGGTCTCGTCATAACGGTATGGCGTGTATTCGAGATAGTGGGTGACCTTCTCATACGTCGGAGGGACGAACGGGAGTCCGTCGGTCCAGTTCTGCTTGCGGAAATAGTCGTCCACCTCTTCGAGTGTGCCGTAGAACACGTCATCGCGCAGGTCGCCGGCCTTTTCACCGGCTGCAGAGAGCTCTTCGGGCGAGATGGGGGTGGTGAGTGCCTTCACTATCTGCGGCCACAGCACCTCGCGGGTGTTGCGGACCAGCGTCTCCTCCGAGTCGGCGGCGAACGCTCCCGGATATTCTGCCACGCGCATCACCGGCACGCCGTTGTTGCGCGAGGTGTAACGGGCCTGGTCGCTGAATCCCGGTCCCGCAATCATCACGGACGGGATGCCGATGTATTCGGCGGTGATGCAGGACCCGACTTCCTTGGGGGTGCAGAGTCCGCATCCTCCGTTGCCGGAGATGAGTGCATCGACGCCCATCTCCTGGAGATTGCGCTTGAACTCCTCGTTCTGCTTGCGGGTGACGCCGGGTGCCGGGTAGGGCCCCGAGATACCGATTTCGTCCAGCAGGATGACCTTGGCGCGCGGGTAGTTCTCCTTTATCAGCCGCTTTATCTCCGGGTGGGTGATACCGGTCATAAAGCTCACGCCGACGACGGCGATTGTCTTGCCATCAAGCGTTTCAAGACGCGGCGCCTGATTAATCATCTCCACGTTGGACCGGCCGACCGGAGAGACTACCGCATAGAGGGGCGCCGTCGCAGCTCCGGGTGCAGAAGGTGCTACGGGCCTCGATGTTGTCTCTGATTTCGTTGCCTCCGGCTTCGGTGCGGCAGCCGCGGTCTCCGCTTTCTGATATTCTTCGCGGCAGGTTTCGTCACAGACGATGCGCTTCCCCGCCGTCGTGTTCTGGGCCCACGCCGGAATGGTGGCGGCGATAAGGGCCAGCAATGCAATGATCCTTTTCATTTTTTTGAATTCTGGTATCCATAAGACATTCCCCACCGCGGAATCTTAATGGCCCATAGTCGTAACGCCCTCCGATGCCGCGAAAATCGCCGGCCAGAGGAAACGATAGTTCGTACAGACGCGAGTGACTCGCGTCTGTACAATACCCTATCTCCGGTATATTATCTTATCGCCCCAGACGGGCACGTAGACATTGTCACGATATACTTCATAGGCTGCCGCGAGGCCGCAGGAATAGCTCCAGCGGTATTTGCCGACAGGATGGCCGAGCTCAAGAAGGTGGGAGGCGAGGACCCAGTGCGGATTGATCTTGTCCGCAGCCTTGTGGAGATCCAGCCCGACGCGGATATGGGGCACGAAGATGTCCACGGGCCCCTGGGGGTTGAGTTGTCTCCAGTTGCAGGAATCCCCTACGAAATAGAAGCTCACGCCCCCCGTATCATCTCCGCAATCGACCAGGTACGTGATCACGAAGTTGGTTTTTTTCTTGTTGTGGTCCGTGATTTCAGTGCGTATCCTAATTCCGGCCTCTTCGGTCTCCCTGACGTCACGCAGGTTGGTCAGGGCATAACCGGACTTGTCGAAATTGGTGAAGACCTTCTTCCCGGCGTCAATCATAGCCTTGTTCAACGCATCGGTATAATGGTCATCGTGGTCGTGGGTCACCATCAGGAAGTCAATGTACGGAACGAGCCTTTCCGCCTCCGGGTGCTTCAGGTCAATCGCAAAGCAGTGGGAGGGCGTCTTGACCACATAACCCATATTGTAGAGCAGCCAGATGGCCACGCTGCCCTTTTCCACCTTCGTGGCGGGTATCTCCTTCACCAACTTCTCCAGCGAACGCTGATAGAAACGCAGCGCTGTTCCCTTCTCCATCTCGCGCCTCACAGGTTCGGGCGACACAAGATAACGCTCGAACTCCTCCGCCGACACGTTGTCCATATACGGCTGCATACGGAACATCGCGCACACCCTGTCTTCATTCAGGCTTGTGGGGGAAGTCTTCCAGAACGTGTTGATGATGCCGTCCACCTTCCGGGCGGGATTGGAAGCGGACAGAGCCTGCACGAACGCAAGCGTAACAAGTATTGTCAGGAAAAAGCGTTTCATTTCAGCGTCACCCTCATTTCAGGGTGCTTGTCGGCACCATACCACATATTTGCAACGGAGATGACGACCTCATCTTTCGAAGTGGACTTCTGGACGGAGCTGAGGCCGCCCAGGACAAACGGGTCAGAACCGGAGACCGATATCATAAGGGGGAATGACGTGGCGTTGGTGATCCGGTAGTACTTCCTGGATCCCGAATACACCATCTTCACCTTGAGAGAGGCAGCGAGGAAGTCCTTCAGCAGGTCCTCCTTCCCGGCGATATCCCCATAGCCGTAGGCCAGGGTCCTGCCGTGTTCCAGCGCTTCGCGTATCGACCCGGCGGAAGAGTCCTTCGCGAAGATGAGCGTCATATTCCTGAACACTCCGTAACGGGAGAAGGTCAAGGAACTTTCAGCGTGGATGTCGGAACCGCCTGCAACGAAGAAGCCCTTCTCGGCCGCCTTCTCTATCACGTCAGGATAGAACTCCTCGGAATTGAAGATTTCCACGCCATCGACAAGGCCCTCGGCCATAGCGGCCTCCATCACGGCGGTGTACTCGTTGTCGGGCTTGCGCCAGCCGGGGTGGTTATGCTCTATTATGGCCCCCTGCTTGCGTGCGTTGCGTATGGACTGCAACGGGTCGCGGTCGTAGATCAGGTTGTTGTCAGTCGTGAAGAGTGCGTTGAAATGGCCAACCTTTACAGGGTCGCGGGTGATCTCGACGCCCGGGATCAGCGTTATGCCCATATGTCTGGCATTCTTTTGCGCATTCTCCACCGGGAAGTTCAGGTCGGAGGCTATCTTCCCCTTCTCGACCTCGTTCTTTGTCACGTTGCCCGAGAGGAACTTCATCATCTTCTTCTCACAGGGACGGTACTCGATATGGTCCGTGATCGCAATCGCGTCAAGACCGTCCGCCCAGGCCTCCCTGACCCTGTACGAAGGCGTCACGTTGCCGTCGGAGTATATGGTGTGGACGTGGAGGTCGGCCTTGACCACCTGATATCCGTTGACCTCGGGGGTGATGATTTCCGTACGGGTCTCGGGCATAGGGTAAACAAGCATCGAGTGGTTCGCTCCGCTCTGATGGCGGGACTGGGCGCACAATGGCATCGCCATCAGGAACGCCGCCAGGCATAATTCTGTTCTTTTCATTCTACGAATATCATCATTATTTTTCAGTTTTCACATAATTTCCGCGTATATTTGCATTATGTACAAACGTCTCACCGTCCTCGCAATAGCGCTCTGTGCCGCAGCCCCATCCGCACTAGCTTTCAAACCCTCCGCCAAAGAAAGGGCGCAGGGGGAATATTCGATAGTCATCCTTGGTGACACCCACTTCGATACGGAGCCGGCATCGGTGTATCATTCCGATTACAACGAGAGCGTCGAATGGCTCAACCGCGTGCAGAGGGCCGAGTTCGCCAGGAACGGGCAGATGTGGCGGGAAAGATGCCCCAGGATGGTTCAGCGCGCCGCCTCCCTCGTGGACCCGAGCACGCGGATGGTTTTCCAGATGGGGGACCTGATCCAGGGGGACTGCGGCAATCCGGAAGTCCACAAGAAGATGCTCGGGGACGTGATGGACAACTTCAAGAGCACGCTCGGAGGCCTTCCCTTCCTGACCGTATGCGGGAACCACGACATACGCGGCACGAAGGCCGGCGATGCCTACAACGAGTTTATGACGGAGAGGATGTCCGGCGAGCTCGGGAAGAAGATCACAAAGACCACTTTCGCCTTCACAATCGGCCCCGACGCCTATATCTTCATCGATTTCAGCCGCAGGGACCTGGATGAGATCGAGAAGCTCCTGAGGCAGACCGAGGGCGCGCGATATACGTTCATCGTGAGCCACGGCCCCGTTTTCCCCTATGACGCCAACTCCTGCCGCTGGTTCCTCTTCGGCAAGCCCAAATATGACGCACAGCGCCGCCACCTGCGCGAACTGTTCGCGAAGCGAGACGCCATCGTGCTTTGCGGCCACACCCACCGCATCGAGTTTGCAGACTGGCTGGGAGACGGCGGCCGTATCACCCAGATGACGATGAACAGCGTCTGGAGCAGCGACGACCTCGAGAATCTCACCGTGGACGCGCGCGGCGCCGCCAGCTACGGAGAGCTGCGCAAGGGAGGCCGCAACGACGACGGCACGCCCGTGAAGGACGAAAGCGCCATCTTCGACGAATACCGCCCCGGGCTGAAAAGCTATATGACCGCCCATGGAGCCGGCTCCTTCAGGATGAGCGTCTCCGACCACGCGGTCGTCATCGATTTCTACGGCGGCGACTCACCGGCGGTCACGGAATCGTTCGTGATCAGGTAAAAGGTTCATTCACGGCGCGCAGGTGGGTGAATTGGTACAGACGCGAGTGACTCGCGTGTGTACGAACGGGGCGGAAAAGCCTCGGTTTTACCGGAACAGCAGCGTGCCGCCCTTTATCAGCTTCTTGTGGGCGAGGAACGGCTTGCGGAGACGCCG
>JAKSKA010000051.1 GCA_024401915.1 Bacteroidales bacterium | reverse complement strand
TCTCAACGCGCACCGCGGAGGCCGGGATGGAGCGAAGCGTAATCGGTAGGCAGGGAGCGGCGGGGGTAGCGAACGAAATGATATTGCAGTGAGCGGGTCAGGGGGCGGAGCCCCCTAAGAAGGCGCGTCTCAACGCGCCCGGCATTGCTGACTTGGCATTCTCCTCAAACGAGTCAGGAGGCAGCGGGACTGTTTACAGTAAGAGAGGTTTTTCAGAGCGTTTAAGGCCGATTCTCTCTGATTTATGTGAAAAATGAATGAAATCAGAGCGTTTTTGCCTGATTCTCTCTGAAAATAACAGAAGACAAACTTCGTGTGTATAAAACCCTCTGAAAACCAGTATCGGTCACCCCTTGAATACCCCGGCGCGTCTCAACGCGCACCGCAGCGCCCCCTACAAATGCCGCTCCACGAAGTTGTCGGCCCCGTCGAAATAATAACGGTGACCTTCGTGACCGACAAAGAGTTCGCAATTGTCAGGCGCGCCGGCGGCCTCGTAAACCTTCTTCACCGTCTCGAACTGCTCCTTCGCGCCCTGAAGGGGGAAGATGTGGTCATCCTTGCCCTGGATTATGCACAGCGGGCGGGGAGCAACCAGTCCCAGGATATCGCCCATATCCCCATAGTTCATTATCCCGGGGATATAATTGCAGGCACAATGCTTCAGAAGGCCTATGCTGGCCTCGAACGAACTGAACGCCGAAGCGGGCATACATATACTAATACGCGTATCGATCGCTCCGGCATAGATAGTCTGGGTACCGCCACCGGAATTGCCCGTGAGGATGACCTTGGACGGATCCACCGGAAGCGTCTCCAGAGCCCAGTCCAGTATCCTCATTATGTCCCAGACCCTGTCTCCGACAGGAGTCCTTCCAACGAGGGCATCCTTCTTCATCAGTTCCGTACAGGACGAAGTCGCATTCTTGTCCTCTTCCCTGTTGGTGCCAGCGAAACCACGTGCGGCAGGTGTTATCGTGATATACCCCTTCTTAGCGAAAAGGAAGGCCATATTCCTCTGGCCGTCAACAGCCTTGATACTATCCTTGGGCGAGATGTATATGCCGGCATACTGCTCCGTATTCCTTCCGTGTCCGTGCGGGGTTATGACGAGAGGGACCTTGCCTTCGATATCCTTCGGGATTATCATCACGAAAGGAAGATTGACGTCCGGCTCGGTCCATATCTGCCAGCGCTCGCGGACAGCAAAACCTATGTCCTCGGAATCAACTTTCCTGAGCTCCGGCTTATAGCCCTGGAGCTGCTGCTCTATGACGGACACACCCGTCAGCCTCTTCAACTCCTGACGGAAACTCTTCTGCCAGGCCTTCACCCTCGACGGCTTGACCTTGTCGAAGGCAAAACTTTTCTGTGCCGCACCGAACATCTCCGAGCAGTGCCCGTTGAATGAAAAAGTCGTCTTTGGCGAATCGGTGCGGGACTTGATGTCCGGTTTAGGTCTGAATGATACTATTGTAAAAGTGCATAACAGGAGCACAATGATGCCAAATGCATTTCTCATAGGTATATAATCAAATGGTTTTCCGTTCGAATTCCATCCGGCAGACGAAGGCCTGGACGCCATCGCACTCCCCGACGACTACGACATCCCTGCCGTCGACGCAGCCGTCCTCCGGGACGTCGCTCAACAGCGTGACGAGCGCTCCGGGCTTCACCTCGTGGTTGAAATTGATCTCTATGCTGCCGAGAACATAATCGCGGATCACGCTTTCCGGGAGACAGTCCATAGACCACACGGTGTATTTCGCATTATTCGCGTGACCGTTATAATCCAGGTCCGAATACACGACCCTGTGCTCCCCTATCCTGCGCAGTTCGAGATTGCGCACGACTATTCTCGACGAATCGCAGCCAAGCGCACGCTCTTCGCAGTTGGCCGCCGTGTCAACGAGCGCTGAAAGACGCTCCCCGTGCACCGCCCTGCGGGTTTCAATATCCATAATGATCCACGAAGCGCTGGCGGCAACGGCAACGTCGCCCGATGCATTCAGAAGCCGCGTATCCCTGAGGAAAAACGGGCCGTCGGCACCTCTGTGCCAGGTTTCAGCGCTAACGCTGTCAAGCCTCCGCGGCATCCTCGGGAAGCGGACCAGCATACGGGACAGTATCCACACGAGACCGTTCCCGGCCAGCACCGCATCCGAACAGCCGATACGTTCCGAATCCGCCGCAGCAAGTTCCTGGGCTATATCCATAAAGGAAGCGGGACGCAGGTTCGCGCCACAGTCGAACATATAGCAGGGAAGGTCCATCCCTATGCTGTACTTGCCCTTGCTCATCGTCCGCTGATTTTCCTGAACCTCAAGCCGATGACGCCCCAGAACGCCTCACCGAAAATACTACCGGACATCTTCGACGTGCCCTCCCTGCGGTTCACGAAAATCACGGGGACCTCAGCTATATCGAAGTCAAGCTTGTAAGCAGTGTACTTCATCTCTATCTGGAAGCCGTAGCCCTTCATCTTCACCTTGTCGAAATCGATGGTCTCCAACAGCTTGCGGGTATAGCAAACGAAGCCTGCCGTACTGTCGAATATCTTGAAGCCCAGCACCTTGCGCACATATACAGAAGCGAAATACGAGATAAGTATCCTGCCTATCGGCCAGTTCACGACGCTCACTCCGTTGCAATAGCGCGACCCCACCGCCATACCTCCGCCGGCCTCGGCGGCTGAAAGCAGCCTCGGAAGGTCGGCCGGGTCGTGGGAGAAATCCGCATCCATCTCGAAGACATAGTCATAATCCCTTTCGAGAGCCCAGCGGAACCCCGCCAGATAAGCTGTCCCGAGACCGAGCTTGCCTTTGCGTTCGACAAGGAAAAGCCTTTCCGGAAACTCCTGCTGAAGCGTTTTCACAGCCGAGGCCGTTCCATCGGGGGAACCGTCATCGATTATGAGAACATCAAATCCTTCTTCGAGGGAGAACACGGCGCGGATTATCTTTTCCGCGTTCTCGATCTCGTTGTAAGTCGGTATTATGACAAGCCTTTTCATATACATTCCTTCAATAATACAAAAATAAGAAAAGATTCGTAAAATAATCTTAAATTTGCGTTTGTTAACATTCAAAAATCATTCCTTAACAAAGAATTTAAAGAAATGAAGAAAATCCTTCTCCTGGCAGTCCCGGCAGCGATTCTTGCCGCCTGCTGCAGCAACCCGGAAAAAGACTTGGAAAAACGCATTGAAGACACTCTCTCGAAGATGACGCTTGAGGAGAAGGTCAAGATCATACACGCCCAGTCGAAATTCTCCTCCGCCGGAGTACCGCGCATCGGCATACCCGAGCTGTGGACCGACGACGGCCCTCACGGAGTGAGACCTGAGACGCTGTGGGACCAGTGGCGCGCAGCCGACTGGACCAACGATTCGGTGACCGCCTACCCCGCCCTGACCTGCCTCGCGGCAAGCTGGAACAAGGAGATAGCACGGCGCTACGGGCGTTCCGTAGGCGAAGAGGCACGCTACCGCAAGAAGAACGTGCTTCTCGGGCCTGGAGTCAACATCTACCGCAGCCCGCTCGGCGGCCGCAACTTCGAATATATGGGCGAAGACCCCTTCCTCGCCGGCCATATGGCAGCGAACTACATCCAGGGACTGCAGAGCAACGGCGTCGCTGCGTGCGTCAAGCACTTCGTCCTCAATGACACGGAGCACAAGCGCCACAAGACGAACGTGATCGTCGATGACCGCGCGCTCTACGAAATCTATCTCGAGCCATTCCGCATCGCCGTCCCGGAAGGCGGCAGCTGGTCGAAAATGGCTTCCTACAACCCCTACGGCAACCAGCCCGCCTGCCACAACAAGCGTCTCCTCTGCGACGTCCTGAAGGGCGAATGGGGCTTTGACGGAGCAGTGATCAGCGACTGGGGCGGGTGCCACGACACCGACGAGGCTGCCGCAAACGGACTCGACCTCGAATTCGGCACCCACACCAACGGCGTGGACCAGAACACCGCGAACGCATACGACAGCTATTACCTCGCACTCCCCTATCTGGAGAAGCTCAGGAAGGGCGAGCTCAGCGAGGACGACCTCAACGACAAGTGCCGCCGCGTGCTCAGGCTGATGTTCCGCACCGAGCAGGGAGGCTCCAGGGGTCACGGCCGTATGAACTGCCCCGAGCACTCGGCTGACGCGCGCCGCATCGCCACCGAAGGCATCGTGCTCCTGAAGAACGAGGGTGCCCTGCTGCCGCTGCGCGGAGACGCGAAGAAGATAGTCGTGATGGGAGAAAACGCAATCAAGCCTATGGCTGTGGGCGGCAGTTCCTCCTCACTCAAGGCCCGCTACGAGGTCACCGTACTCGACGGCATCAGGGCTGCAATGCCACAGACCGAAGTCGTTTACGAGCGCGCCTACGTTGGCCGGCCAATAATGAACAAATACCACTACAACGACTACGACATCAGCGACCCGCGCGATTCCGTAGCGCTGCTCGCCGACGCTCTCAAGGCAGCTCAGGACGCTGATTACGTGATATTCGTAGGTGGCCTCAACAAGCACAAGAAGCAGGATTGCGAAGGCGCGGACCGCGAATCCTTCGGCCTCCCCTATGGTCAGGACGCAGCCGTCGAAGCGCTCGCCGCCCTGCGCAATGACATAATCTTCGTCAACGTTTCCGGCAACGCAGTCGCGATGCCCTGGATAGACAAGGTCGGAGCCGTCGTGCAGGCCTGGTATTCGGCATCCGAGGCCGGCAACGCAATCGCCGACATCCTCACCGGCGCCGTCTGCCCGTCCGGAAAGCTCCCGTTCACGATGCCCGTCCTTATGGAAGACGGCCCCGTCACCACGGAGCAGCAGTATCCCGGCATCAAGCGTGAGAACGAAGAGATCTGGGACCAGGAATACTCCGAGGGCATATACGTCGGCTACCGCTGGTACGAGGCCAGGAACGTCAAGCCCCTCTTCCCCTTCGGCTACGGCCTGAGCTACACAACGTTCGAATACGGCGACATCAAGCTCTCCTCGAAGACTATGGGAGACAAGCTCACCATCAGCGTTCCCGTGACCAACACCGGCAGCGTTGCCGGAGCGGAGGTCGTGGAACTCTACATCACCGACTGCGAGGCCTCCGTGGACCGTCCCGTCAAGGAGCTCAAGGGCTTCGAGAAACTATATCTCGAACCCGGCGAGACCAAGACCGCAAGGATGGAGATAGACCGCCGCGCGCTCAGCTGGTTTGATGCCGAAAAACACGAATGGGTGGCTGAGAAGGGCGAATTCAAGGCCCTGGTCGGCGCCTCCTCGGCGGACATACGGTGCGAAGCAACATTCAAGCTCAAATGATAACAAGATTCGATATACCCGCAAGGGTCTCCAGCAGCCGCGTCCGTGAGATAGCGGCTGCTTCGCATACGCCCTACACACTATTGTACACCCGTTCCACAGAGCTGCGCTGGGTCAGTCTGGCGCAGGAGCGCTTTATCCAGATAATGGAGGACACGGGGACCTTGATGGCCTATTCCGACCACTTTTTCATAAAGGAGGACGGCAGCTGCACGGAAGCACCGGTCATCGACTACCAGTCCGGCTCGCTCAGGGATGAATTCGACTTCGGCGGCGTTCTGATGTTCAGGACGGACGCGCTAAAGGAAGCGGCGTCGCGTATGGACGCCGACTACGAGTTTGCCGGTCTGTACGACCTCAGGCTGAAGATTTCGCAGCGCAAGCTCCCTCTCCACATCAACGAGTATCTATACTACGAAGTCGAGTCCGACACGCGCAAAAGCGGAGAGAAGCTCTTCGACTACGTGGACCCTCGGAACCGCAGTGTCCAGATAGAGATGGAGGCCGCCTGCACCGCCCACCTGAAGGCCATAGGTGCCTGGCTCGCCCCGGAATTCAAGGACGTGGACCTCGGGGAAGGCGATTTCAAATACGAGGCATCCGTCGTCATTCCCTGCAAGAACAGGGTCAGGACCATAGGCGACGCCATCCGTTCCGCACTCGGACAGCAGACGGATTTCCCCTACAACGTCATCGTGGTCGACGACAACTCGACGGACGGCACGGCCGACGTGATCAGGAGCTGCGATGGCCCGCGGCTCGTGTTCATCGCCCAGGACAGCAGCTACCACGCCATCGGCGGCAACTGGAACGCCGCCATCCACTCCCCTGAGTGCGGACGCTTCGCGCTGCAGCTGGACTCCGACGACGTCTATTCAGGTCCGGATACGGTGGCGCGCTTCGTGAAGGCGTTCAGGGAGCAGAACTGCGCAATGGTAGTGGGAACCTACAGGATCACCGACTTCGATCTTAACGAGATACCTCCGGGAGTAATCGACCACCGCGAATGGACTGCGGACAACGGAAGGAACAATGCGCTCAGGGTCAACGGCTTCGGTGCCCCGAGAGGCTTCTGGACCCCGCTGCTGCGCAAGCTCAACTTCCCCGTCACGAAATACGGGGAGGATTATGCCGTAGCCCTCAGGATCAGCAGGGAATACAGGATCGGGCGCATCTACGACGTGCTCTACAACTGCCGCCGCTGGGACGACAACTCGGATGCCGCTCTCGACATCATAAAGAACAACGCCAACAACCTCTACAAGGACCGCCTGAGGACCTGGGAGCTGGAAGCGAGAATGGCAAAGCGGGACTAGAAGCCCCAGTCGGAAGGATTCACCACGCTCTTAGGAGCGTTCGGCACGTTCACGAAGAAGTTGAGGCCTGTCAGCTCCTCGAGCTCCGCAATGGAGTACATATCCTTTACGGAAGGCTTGCGGCCCTTGTTGTCCTTGTGGCTGATGATGAACGCAACGCACTTGAGCTCCGACGCGTTGCACTTGTCCACACGCTTCCCGGTCTTTCCGGTCTTCGTGCGCAGCAGGGCCTTGTAATATGCGGTAGGCACCTGTACACCGTCAACGCTCTTCTTGCTGATGGTGGAGCCGTATTTGTCAGTGAACGGTTCGAAGATGGTGCCGATCACCTGATAGAGAGTATCCGGATATGAAAGCCATTGCGCATCGACGTAGGCCTCGAGATTGTTCCAGGCACCGCCGCCGGTATTGAAACCGGACTGCAGCTGTGCACCGATGTTCGAGTAATAGAACACCTGGCTGTTCGTCGCAGCCGATACCGTACGGTCGGACGAGCCGAGAAGATGTCCCCTGGTGTAGCCGCTAAGCGACGAAGTCTGCGGGCATTTGATCCCGGGATCGGACTTGTAGCCGCCAGTGCGGCCGGAACTGCCCTTATAGCATTTGTGCATCGGAGCAGCCACCCAGACGGGCTGCTTGCAGCTCTTGGAATAGCAGCAGGAGAAGTTGCGTATCTTGGTAGCATCGGCGCGCATAGTGTGGGAATAGTAGTAGTCGCTGTTCTCATCATCAATGCCGTCGTGGTTCTTGTCCACCTGGGCGGGAAGTTCGAACCAGCCGTAATCGGCATAGGCCGTCTGCTGACCCTGGGTGCCGCCGCCGTCTCCATCACCGCCTTCATCGCCGCCGGTAACAGTGCCAGTTCCGGTGCCGGTGCCGGTGCCGCTGCCTTCACCGCTGCCGGTGCCGCTGCCGCTGCCGCCTTCGTCATCATCGTCCTGGCCGGTGCCTTCGCCGCCGGTACCAGTGCCGGTGCCGGCCGTCCCTCCGCAGATGACGGTAAGCGAAGAGATGCGCGCACACGCTGCAGAACGGATATATACCTTTCCGAGAGAATTACCGTCAAGGCTTATCGTGGCGCTGGTTCCCTTGACGTCCTCACGCTTTATGACGCCCGATTCCGTCTTGCTGCCGGGCTCGCTGCAGATAAAGATATTGCCGCTGTAGCTCTCGCCGAATTCCAGTTCAATTCCGGAAACAGACTTCGTAAAAGAAGGTGTGCCGATATAAGCCACCTTCCCGCCGTTAAGCTGGATGCCGTGTTCGTGATTGTAAGCGCAGATGGTCCAGCTGCCAAAGGAATTCGTATAGGTCCTTTCCTTTTCATAGCCGGCAACGTACGCCGACTTGTCGGTGATTTCCGCATAAGTGAGGGTCGCCCTTACCGACTCCTCATCGTCACCTTGTCCCTGGCCTCCGCCGGTCTCTTCGCCGCCAGTTCCGGTTCCTTCGCCGCCAGTGCCAGTGCCAGTGCCAGTACCCGTACCAGTGCCAGTGCCAGTGCCAGTGCCAGTGCCAGTACCCGTGCCGCTGCCGCCGCCAGTTCCGGTTCCCTGGCCGCCTTCGTCGTCATCGTCCTGACCGGTTCCTTCGCCGCCTTCGTCATCATCACCCCCCTGGCCGCTACCGCCCTGTTCTACAGGCTCTTCGGCGCTTCCCTCACAAGAAGGCAAAAAGAAAAACAATGGAATAATGAGCAAAAAGCAACGAAAAATCCTCTTCATAACATACAAATATAACACTTTTCATTTGAAAAGTTTGCAAATAGATTTTTTTTATCTACCTTTGTATTCCCAAACCGGTGGGTTCGTATAACGGTTAGTACTCGAGATTCTCAATCTCGCAATAGGAGTTCGA
>JAKSKA010000050.1 GCA_024401915.1 Bacteroidales bacterium | reverse complement strand
AGGATTTTGCGCAGGAAAACGCAAGAAGTGCGGCTATGGCCGCAGGTATGACAAGTCTTTTCATCTTCATTTTTCAAGCTTTTGCTCTTGCTGCACGAATCGTGCCGTAACCTGTTCGATATATGAGGCGGCCGAGGCTTTGTCCGGTATGTCCACGCCTATCACCAGCTTTCCCCCCGATGCCATTTCGTGGCCTCCGCCGTTGAAGTGGGCGGCTGCCAGCCTGTATGCGGAGAAGCCTCTTTTCGAACGTATGGAAACCCTGAACTTACCGTCATCCTCTTTCAGGAATATGCTGGCTTTTACCTTGTCGATGGCTAGGGGCTGGTTCACGAAACCCTCGGTCTCCCCATCCAGCAGGCCGAACTGCTCCAGTTCCCAGGCTTCGAGTATCATATACGCCACGCCTTCCGGCGTTATCGTCATTTTCTTGCTGAGCAGATAGCCCAGCGCGCGCAGCCTCCTTTCCGGGTATTCGTTGTAGAGGTGGAACAATATGTCGTCCCTGTCCACGCCTGCGGCCAGCAGCTCCGAGGCCATCTCGAGCGTAGACGGGTAAACGGAGTTGGCGAAGTTGTTCGTGTCCGTGGTCATTCCCGTCATCAGTGGCGTGAGGCACTCATTGCCCAGCCGTGATGCATCGCCAGCCACGTCACCCATTGCTTTGAGGATGTTGAACACGAGCTCGCAGGTGGATGAGATGTCAGGCTTGCTGAACACAAGGTCGTAGAGTTCGCTCTGGGGATGGAGATGGTGGTCGATGAGCACCTTCACGGCCTTTGACGCGAGCAGGTGGGGCTCAACGCTGTCGATACGCGAGGATGTGTTGAAATCGAGGCAGAAAAGCGTGTCGCTCGCCGCAATCCGTTCGGCCGCCGCCTGCGGTTCCTCCCCGGCGTTTATGGTCCTAGTGGTATCCATTATGAATCCGAGTATGCCCTGGGCGGCGTTCGGAATCACGATCATCACGTCCTTGCCCCTGCCGGACAGGTAGTGCATAAGCCCGGTAGTGCTTCCGATTGCATCCCCGTCAGGCTTGGAGTGGGTCAGCAGGGTGATTCTCCCGGCCTTCGAAATGATGCTTTCGAGCTTTTCGATATCGTATTCCGCAAGAAAATCCATCGTGATTCGTTTTGCTCTGCAAATTTAATAAGAATATTGCATTTGATAAATCATTTTCATAACTTTGCGAAACTTTGGACAATATAAATTTTTCAAATAATGAACGGTATTTTAAAGAAAATCCTTTGTGTCGTTTTCTTCCTGCTTAGTGTTTTTCTCGTCTGGAGGATATACAGCGGCATTATGGAGCCTGTGAACTTCAACAAGCAGAAAGCATTCCGCGAGGGTGTCGCAATCCAGCGTATGAAGGATATCCGTACGCTCCAGGTGGCTTACAAGAGCGTGAACGGAAAGTTTGTCTCGACTGTCGATTCCCTTATCGATTTCTACAAGAAGGGCGATATGAAGATCGTGATGCAGATCGGTTCCGAAGACGACTCGCTCGCAATGGTCCACACCAATGCAGTGAAGAAGGGCAAGAAACTTACTGGCAAGGATCTTTACAATCTTTATCTTGCAGGTGACAAAAAGCTTGTGTTCTCCGTGGAGAGCAAGATCCCCGTACGTGACACGCTGTTCAGAGGCCGTACGGATTTCAACGTCGATTCACTCAAGTATATTCCTTTCTCAGGCAAGAAACCTGTCGAGATGGAGGCTGTCGTCAGGATGGTTTCAGGTGTTCCCGTTCCTCTTTTCGAGGCAAGGATGCCCTACAAGGCTTTCCTGAACGACCTCAACCCCCAGCTCCGTATCAATCTTGATGCAGAGCGCCGTGACCAGAACAAGTATGAAGGACTTCAGGTCGGTTCTGTGACGGCTCCGAACAACAACGCGGGCAACTGGGAGTAGGATCTCGTGATACTGTCGCAGCTGACGCCGAAGTGCGCCCTGATTCCTTCGCAGTTCCACGATCCGTCTAAAGTGCGTGAGAATCTCGCTTCCGTTGTCTGCCTTCAGGAAGGCGACGAAGTCAGCAGCATCGAAATACCCCAATACGCGGCTGTCCTTCTCTACTGCAGTAATCAGGGAGAAAACGCCTCGACATTGGTTGAAAACGACATCCCGGGTGAGACAGAGTCTCTGCCCGAGATGTTTTTCATTTTGAAGAGTCTTCCCGGATGCCCGGATTACAACAAGATCCTGTGCACCTGGGCTGACGGCAATCTTTTCCTGGCAATAGCCCAGGGGGCGAGCCTTCAGCTCGCCAACGTCTATCCGGCAGCCGATTTCACTACGGCGCAGTATTACATCCTTCTTGCGATGAAGTCCCTCCAGCTGAACCCGGAGGTGTCGACCATATGCTGGCGCAAGCCCATTTCTCCGGAAGACGAGATGTCCCTGTACCGTTATTTCAAATCCGTTTCCGTCCTATGAGGATAATAGGAGGGAAGTTGAAGGGCCGGACAATCCTGCCTCCAATGGGGTATGGCGCACGTCCGACGACCGATTATGCGAGGGAAGGGCTTTTCAATATCCTGTCCAATGAGTATGAGTTCGAGGACCTGAAGGTGCTCGACCTTTTCGGCGGGACCGGTGCCGTCGCTTTCGAGTTCGCTTCGCGCGGGGCCGGCAGGGTTTACAGCGTCGAGATGAACAGGGACAATGCAGCGTTCATAAAGCGTGAGGCTGCCCGCCTCGGACTGGATAATGTCACCGCCGTCCACGATAATGTCTTCGACTTCCTTCCCGTGTGTCACGAAAAGTTCGACATAGTCTTCGCCGACCCTCCCTATGCCCTCGAGGGACTCGATACGATACCCGACAAGGTGCTAGGGGCCGGAATCCTCCATCCGGAGCGCTATTTCATTCTGGAGCACGGTGGCGAGTATAACTTCTCAGGCCACCCGCTGCTGGTCAAGGAGCGTTGTTACGGCAGGGTGCACTTCAGCTTCTTCGAGACTCCGTCAGAGTCCCTTTGATTTGCCTTCGTCCCAGATGGCATCCATCTCGGCCAGCGTCATTTCACGAAGGTTCCTGCCTTTTCCGATCGTGTTTTCCTCGAGATAGGTGAAGCGTCGGCGGAACTTGCTGCAGCTGGCTCCGAGGGCTTTTTCCGGATCGATACCATATAGTCTGGCTGCATTTATCGTTGCGAAAAGCAGGTCTCCGAATTCCTCTTCCATATGGACGGGGTCATCTTCCCCGCAGGCTTCGAAGGCTTCTCCGAGCTCTTCCTTCACCTTGTCCCACACGTCCTCCTTTTTCTCCCAGTCGAAGCCGCATCCGCGGGCCTTCTCCTGCATCGACAACGCTTTCAGTATAGCCGGCATAGCGTCCGGGATGCCGCTCATCACCGTTTTGTTCCCGTCCTTCTCCTTCGCTTTTATGAGTTCCCAGCTGTCTGCGATCTCCTTTGCCGACGGCGTGCCGCCATCAGGGTTGAACACGTGGGGGTGGCGGAAAACCATCTTGTCGCAAATCTTGCCCAGCGAATCCGCGATGTCGAACCATCCGTTCTCCTGGGCGATGCGCGCATAGAACACGAGGTGGTAGAGAAGGTCTCCGATTTCCTTCGCGATTCCGTCCCTGTTCCCCTTCACTATCTCATCGCTGAGCTCATAAACCTCCTCCTCGGTCATCGGCCTGATGGATTCCATTGTCTGCTCCGCATTCCAGGGACAGCGCTCCCTGAGTGCGTCCATTACGTCCAGAAGCTTGCCGAAAGCTTCTATCTTTTCCTCTCTTGTGTGCATCGGATAATTTGCTAAATTTGTAAGTGCAAATGTAATAAAATATTTTGCGATGTGGACTGACAGGACAGAGATGCTTGTGGGAAAAGAGGGCCTTGACCGCCTGGCTGCCGCGCGTGTTGTCGTCGTGGGGCTCGGCGGAGTCGGAGCCGTTGCGGCGGAGATGCTCGCAAGGGCCGGCGTGGGGCATATTGTCATCATTGATCCCGATGAGGTGGGGGAGACGAATCTCAACCGTCAGGTCATCGCCCTGCACTCGACGCTCGGCCGTCCCAAGGTCGATGTCGTCCGGGAGCGGCTTCTGGACATCAACCCGGACCTGGATGTCGTTGCTCTGCGCACTTTCATCGCCGAGGACAACATACCTGCGCTTTTTGATGACTTCGCTTCTTCGCGTTCCGATGACGATGTGTCCGAAGGACGTTCTCCCGAAGAGCCCCACAGCGTTGCAAAAATCGATTTCGTCATCGACGCCATCGACACACTCAGCCCGAAGATCGCCCTCTCCCAGTACTGCCTCTCCCACTCCATACCCCTGGTCAGTTCGATGGGCAGCGGAGCGAAGACGGACGCCACGCAGATACGGATCGCGGACATCGGCGACACATTCGAGTGCCCGCTCGCGAGAATGATGCGCAAACGCCTCCACAAGCTCGGAATTACAAGCGGCTTCCTCGCCGTCTTCTCGCCAGAGGTTCCGGACAAGAGGGGGATGACCATAGAGGAGACGCGCAACAAGAAATCCCAGGTCGGCACCATATCCTACCTTCCGGCCGCGTTCGGCTGCATTTGCGCCCAAGCGGCGATCACCCGCATTGTCGGAATCAACGGAATTGATTAACTTTGCACCACGGAACGTATGTCAGTCTGCACAATAGTGGAAGCCAAGTCCGGGAAGGACCTCAAGGAATTCGTGAAATTCCCTGACAGGCTTTATGCCGGCAACGGCTGCTACGTCCCGGCCCTTCACTCGGGGGAACTCAAGTCTTTGGAAAAGGCGGCTCCTCTGGCATACTGTACGCGCAGATGCTGGCTTGCGAAGCGCGACGGCCGCACGGTGGGAAGGATATGCGCGATGGTCAACCCGCGTTATAACGAGCTCTACTCGAAAAAGCGTGCCCGTTTCGGCTGGTTTGACTGCATCGATGATTACGGAGTTGCGGAGGCGCTCCTGAGGACTGCGGAGGATTGGGCGAAGGAGCAGGGAATGGATGAGATACACGGACCTCTCTATTACAATACCCTCGGAAAACAGGGTATGCTGGTGGAGGGCTTCGAACATACGCCGCCTTTCAACTGCCTTTACAACTATCCCTATTATGCGGATTTCGTTGAGAGGTACGGTTTCGTAAAGGAATGCGACTGGCTGCAATACGAGATTGACGTGACGAAGGGCGTCCCCGAAAAGACGATGAGGGTCGCTGACATAGTCGAGAAACGCTATGGGCTCCATTTCGTCAGTGTTGACAAATTGAAGAAGGATCCGGAGATGGTGATGAAGTTCTTCCACGCGTACAGCGACAGCTTTGCGCAGAGCGTGTACAACTTCATACCGTTCACGGACGAAGAGATAAGAGAGGAGACTGCCGGGGTTATGCCGTTCATTTCGGACAGGACCAGCAGCATATTGATGGACAGGAACGGCGAGGTGGCGGCTTTCGGAATAGCCACGCCAAGCATATCCGAGGCTCTGAAGAAGGCCCGCGGGAGACTTTTCCCCTTCGGCTGGTTCCATCTGCTGCGTGCGCTCCGGAACTGTACGGTCACGGACTTCTTGCTGAACGGAGCCGTGCCGGATTGGCAGAACAAGGGCGTTTCGGCGCTGTATTACAGGGAGATTGCGAAGAAGGTGGAACAGGTGGGGGGCAGGATAGCGATCACCAACCCGCAGCTGGAGATGAACAGTGCGGTGAACATTTGGAAGGATTACGGGCGCAAGCCTTTTATGAGGCGGCGCTGCTACATAAAGAATATAGATTAAGATATGGCAGATACTAAATTATTGGAGAAGGTATTGTCTCTCCAGGACAAGTTCAAGTCCCTTCAGGACCAGCTTTCAAGCCCGGACGTGATGTCCGATATGAAGAAGTTCGTCCAGCTGAACAAGGATTACAAGGAGCTCGAGCCCATCATCAAGGCCGGCCTCGAATACAAGAAGATGCTCGACAATATGGCATCCGCAAAGGAAGTCCTTGCCACTGAGAAGGATGAGGAACTCAGGGATATGGCCAAGGAGGAGATATCGGAGATAGAGGCCGCACTTCCGGATATGGAGCAGAACATCAAGATACTGCTCATCCCCGCGGATCCCGACGACTCGAAGAATGCGATGGTGGAGATACGCGGCGGTACCGGTGGCGACGAAGCTGCCATCTTCGCCGGCGACCTTTTCCGTATGTATCAGCATTTTGCCGAAACCAGGGGCTGGAAACTCGAGGTTACGGACCAGGCTCCCGGTACTTCCGGCGGCTTCAAGCAGATCGTGTTCAAGCTCAGCGGCGGTGACGGCGTGTACGGTGTGATGAAATACGAGTCCGGCGTCCATCGCGTACAGCGTGTCCCGCAGACCGAAACACAGGGCAGAATCCAGACTTCGGCCGCTTCAGTGGCCGTTTTCCCCGAGGCCGGGGAATTCGACGTCGATCTCTCGTGGGATGACATCCGTCTCGACCTCTTCTGTTCTTCGGGCCCGGGAGGCCAGGGCGTGAACACCACCTATTCCGCCGTCCGCCTTACCCACATCCCCACCGGGCTTGTCGTGCAGTGCCAGGAGGAGCGCAGCCAGCTCAAGAACAAGGACCGCGCCTTCGAGGAACTCCGCACCAGGCTCTATAATCTCGAGCACCAGAAATATCTCGACGGCATCGCCGCAAAGCGCAAGACTATGGTGAGCACGGGCGACAGAAGTGCTAAGATACGTACCTACAACTATCCCCAGGGCCGTGTTACGGACCACCGCATCAACTGGAGTATGTACAACCTTCCCGTATTTATGGACGGTGACATCCAGGAATGCATAGACCAGCTCCAGGTCGCAGAGAACGCGGAGCGTCTGAAGGAAGCGGGAGAGTAATTATTTCCTGAAAGCGATACAGGCGTTGTGCCCTCCGAATCCGAAGGAATCGGAGAGTGCCAGCGTGAGCTCTGCCTCCACGGCCTTGTTCGGAGTGTAATCCAGGTCGCACTCCGGATCCTTTGCGTCGAGGTTGATTGTCGGGGGGACGATGTTCTCGCACAGGGCCAGTACGGCGGCGATCGCCTCTGCAGCACCTGTGGCGCCGAGCATATGCCCGTGCATCGATTTCGTGCTGCTGATGTGGCATTTGTATGCGAAATCGCCGAGTGCCAGCTTGTACGCCAGTGTCTCTGCGGCATCGTTCAGGCGCGTGCCGGTGCCGTGTGCGTTGATGTATACGCAATCCTTTGCGGTATCCAGTCCGGCCTGTTCCACGGCCTGGCGTATGCACTCCGACTGGGTGGTCCCGTCGGGACGCGGTGCCGTCGCGTGGAAGGCGTCGCAGGTGCTGCCGTAGCCCACCATTTCGGCGTATATGTGCGCGCCGCGCTGAACGGCGTGCGAATATTCTTCAAGAATGATCACGGCTGCTCCGTCGGCCATTACGAATCCGTCCCTGTTGGCGTTGAACGGGAGGGAGGAGTGCTTGGGGTCCTCGCTGCGGCTGAGTGTCTTGGCGTTGGCGAAACCGGAAATGCCGACGGGAATGATCCCGCAATCCGTACCTCCGGCTATGATGGCGTCGGCGCGTCCGTCCCTGATTGCAAGGAAGGCTTCGCCGATTGCGTGGGTTGAGGTGGCACAGGCTGTGACTATGTCGAGGCAGGAGCCTTTAGCCCCGAACTTGATAGCGATCTGTCCCGCTGCCATATTGCCAATCATCGTGGGTATGAAGTTCGGGGATATCCACTGTCCTGTGGGGTCCTCTATGATCTTGCCGACTTCGCGCTGTATGGTCTGGAATCCGCCGATGCCTGAGCCGACGTAGGTTCCGAGCCTGAAGGGATCGACGTTCCCGCCTGAGACCAGCCCTGAGTCATCCATAGCCTGGACGGCCGCGGCCAGCCCGTACACCGTGAAGGGGTCGTGCTTGCGTGAGATCTGCCTGTCGATACCGAAGTCGGCAGGGTTGAAATCCCTGACCTCGCCTCCGATCCTGACTGGCAGCCCTTCGGTGGATATTCCTCTTATGAAATCAATGCCGCAGACGCCGTCCTTGAGGTTTTTCCAAAAACTCCCGACGTCGTTTCCAAGGCAGGAGACTATTCCCAGTCCTGTTACCGCAACTCTTTTCTCCATCTGTATTCAAATTTGGATTGACAAAGATAGCATTTTTATTTATATTTGTAGTTCACAACCGATTGAAGTGTTCTCGTTTTACGACACAGTGCCGCGTTTTCTTCTGGGCAAGTACCAGTTGATAATGACCGTAACAGTTACGGCCTTCTTCTCCATCGTGGCCCTTCTGCTTACCTTGCCGTTCTCGACGAACTACTGGTTCGCCCTTGGCGGCGCAGAGGCGTTCGGCTTCACGGTGCTTTTCTTTCTCCTTGCCATTATGGTGCTGATAATAAGCAAGTTCTACCTGTACCGCTACGGCAACGAGCACCAGATGACGTATCTCCAGTATATCGGCTGGAACCTCGTCGAAGCGGTGGTGATATGCATCATCTACACTTTCTGCACTTACGAGGGCGACAAATACGGGATAATCGACATAGGCGTAAGCAGCTATGACCGCATCTTCCTGAACAGCCTG
>JAKSKA010000005.1 GCA_024401915.1 Bacteroidales bacterium | reverse complement strand
CACGTAAAGCCATCGGGGTGAGGCGGGACATCCAATTCGTCAGACAGTGGTCTTTCACGTGCACCGTAAAAAACGTCCCCCTGGATTCTTACGATGTGATGGTCGTTATTGACAAAGGCCTTGCCGGACCTCCTGTAAAAGATTAGTATCAATACAATTAAGTTACTGTGCTCTATGATAAAAACTTTCAATACCCTTCTTACGAGTTGTATCGGGCGTCTTTTTGCATCGTTGCTGTTTTCTGTCTGTATCCTTGGCTGCAATAAATCTGAGGAAACAACAATTACGAATAGTGGCGGCATCTCAATAGATGATGTCCAGCAGGAGGAATTGAAGTCCGCCTTTAAAGGCGGGGGAACTGTTGAGCCAACAGAAGGAGACTGGTCTATCTTCTATATATTTTCAGACTATTATCTGGAATATCCTTCTCGAATCAAAGAAAAGATTTCAATCGAGGGATTTTACTATACCGGAAAGGAGTACACCGATGATAAAGATGCCGTCGAGCGCATCTCTTTATATGATATTCCTTCCATTGGTAAATTGATTATCCCTATGAATCAGGGGAAATATGAAGGAGGAAATGAATTGGTGTCGTCGGTGACGATCAACGAGTTTTTTGAAGGACGGACCGATTTATATGGAGAAAAAAGTATCGAAGACGCCAGGGTGTCAATCTCTATAGTATTGAAAGACAACCGTCGGATAGATATCCGATACGTTGGCAGTGCTCTGTGGGACGGGATGTTTTAGATAAGGTGCAATCTATGGCTCTCGCCGCTTTTCGAGTGCCCGACTGGAGAATTTCAGCCGGGCATTCTTCATTTGCAGCAGTCTGCCTGCGGCATTTGATCCATTTGCCCACCCCGTGAGGGGCTGTCCCTTGCGGGATACGTAGCCGCCCGCGGCTTCGTGAGCGGGTGTCACGAACGAAGTGAGTGACGGGATGGAGTGAGCGAAGCGAACGGAATATCCCGCAGGGTGAGCAGCCCATCACGGAGGTCTAAGATGACCGGAATGGACTCACGTCTGTACGACTTATTTCCGGATTTCGATGACGAATTTTTCGGAGTAGTAGTCGTCGGACAGCCAGGAGCTGATGGGCCAGGCCGTTATTTTGGAAGGGGAGAGCTTGAACCGGGAGCAGAGGGTGCTTATTTCTGAGTTTACATCCCCTCCTTTCAGATAAAGTATGCTGTTGTTGAAGCAGCCCCTTACCGAGGGATAGAAGTTGTCGAGACTGGTCACAGCCCTTGAGACCACATAGTCGAATTTCCTCCCGAGCGATTCGGCGCGGGCGTTGACGCATTCGACGTTTCCGAGGTCCAGGCCTTCGGAGACGGCGCGGGCAACGGTTATTTTCTTCCCGATGGAGTCGCAGAGCGTGAACTTGCCGCCGGGATATTCCATAGCGAGGGGGATTCCGGGCAGGCCGCCTCCTGTGCCAACATCGAGGATGCTGCACCCATCAAGGCTTCTCCCGCCTTCGGAAAGATACTCCGCAATCGCAAGGGAGTGGAGGATGTGGTGGCTGAAGATATTGTCGCTGTCTTTCCTCGAGATGACATTGATCTTCCCGTTCCATTCTTTCCAGAGCTCTACGGCCCGGAGGTATTTCTCTTCGAGGAATTCCATCTTATCTGGCCCTGGAAAGCATATATGCCCTCAGCTTTTTCCAATCGTAGAAGCCGCCATATACCTTCTTCCGCGGCAGTTCGCAGGGCCTCTCATTAAGGCGCACCTGGACGATCACCTTGCCGCCGGCATTCCTGTAGAATATGAAATCGAAGTTCGCAGCCATAGGGATCAATTCGAAGGTCGACCATAAATGGCAGATCTCCCTTATATCGCTTGTTGGCGCATAGGAGTCCGCGGCGCCGAGGTCGGCAAGCAGCGGGGCGATGTTGGCATCGTGGCCGAAGCGCAGCGTGGCCGTGGTGTTCCCGGTACTGAGAGCCTCGTCGGCATATTTCACGATGGAGAGAATCAGGCTGTCGGAACGCGTTCCCATCACCTCTCTGGAGAGGTCGCAGGCGCCATATTCGACACACTGGTGAATATTGCGCACCTGCCACATATTGTACAGCTCATCGGTCGTGAAGAGGTCGAGGATGTTGCATTCGACATCTATGTTGGGAGCACAGGTTGCGACGTCATAGAGGCTCTTTGCGAGTATGTAGGGCCTGATTCCGGAACTTTTTAAGGCTGAGGCACTCTTGAACAAGACACCGGAAATCCTCTTGCCGTCAAAATTCGCCTGCCTGATCTTCCTGTATTCCTTGTACCAGGGCGTGTCGTGGGCCATCATAGCATTGTAGCCCTTTGACCTTTGGCCGAATTCGCTGTGGACGAAGGACTTGCTGGTCTCCCTGTAAATGTCGAGCGACGGGTTCAGTTCCTTGATCCTCTCGCAGAAAGCGCCCATTGTGGCAAGCGTGCGCAACACGAAGGTGGAGCGTGCGCTGATGTGGGTCGAGCCGCTGAAAAGCATAGGGAAATCATTGTACAGCCTCTCCGCGATGCGTCTTTGCTCACGTTCGCCGACTGCGCTCAATTCTCCGTCGTGACCTTTCTGTGCATCGTAATACGACCTTACCTGACGGAGAACGTCCATACCCTGTTCGGTCAGAAGCCCTGATTCTCCCGCCTTGCCCAACTGGTCGAGGAAGCTCTTTATGTCCTTGCATTTCGAACGGTAGCGTGAGCCGTGGCGTCCGAAGTGATAGATGTACACGGGCTGAAAGCCTTTCGGTGCTGCAAGCGGCGCTGTGTAGGCGTCGTCGGGGTAGGGGGTGTGCAATCCTGCCGCAAGGCTGTGGTCCGCCTCTATGGCCGCCCTGTGATCTGCCGCAGTCTCATTCTTTCCGTAGGCGCTGACCGTCAGGACCACGGAAAGCGCAAGTATTGATATTATCCTTGATGCTCTCATCTTGAAACCTCCTCCATATAGTTTCTGAGCGCCTCCCATTTGTAGAAGCGGCCGAATACCTTGCCTATAGGCAGGTTGGCGTCGCGCTCGTTCAACCGGACTGATACTATCACGTCATTTCCTTCGTTCCTGAAGAAGACGAACTGGATGTTGCAGGCCATAGGCACCACGTTGTTCGAGTTCCAGCTATCACAAACCACTTTGGGATCCGTAGCCTCCGTCCATCCTTCTTCTGTTTTAAGGATTGCTGCAATCCTGCCTATGAAGGAGTCGTGTGAGAAACGCAGCGTGACGAATGGCTTTTCCGCCTTGAGGGCGGCGTCCATCTGTGAGATCATCGACTTGATGATCGGGGCCGCGCTCCTGGCCATCAGTCCGTAGGATTCCGGGCAGGCTCCGTAATGCATACAGAACTTGTAGTTCGAAGGGGCCCAGAAACCGTACAATTCTTCAGGGGTGAAGATATCCGAGAAATCCAGTTCGCAATCGATGTTCTGGGCCGATGCGACGATCGACATCATCTTCTGGGCGAGCGAGTATGTGCTCATCTTCCGGGCCTTGAGCCAGGAACTGTCCTTGAAAAGGGCGGATGCCAGCCTCTTGCCGTCGGTCGTGTATTCTTTCTTCAGCTGCTTGTACCCTTCGCGCCATTCGCCCTCGGAGGAAGCGAACCTCTTGGTCTCGTCGTTCTTTATGAGCTTGAACTCCTCCTTGTAGGACGGAGTGCTGATACGCCTTGCGACCAGCTTCGGATTCTCCTCCTTCAGGCTTTCGCAGAAAGCATCCATCGACAGCCTCGAGCGGAAAGCGACAGTGGAGCGCGCGTCGATCAAGGTCGAATCCGCAAAGATGGAAGGATAGTTCGCATACATCCTTTTCGCAATGGCCTTGTGCTGCGCCGTTCCTTTGCGTGTCAGGTCCCATTGACAGCCGTCCGTCTCTTTCCAATACTTTTCGATCCTTGATGTGACGTCAAGGCCGAAATCGGTGAGGACGCCGTCCCTGCGCGCTTCCAGCATTGTGGCCACCAGCAGGCTGTCGCTGTTGCCGTTGTAGCGAGAGCCGTGGCGTGCGTGGTGGTAGATGAAAACGGGTACGTAGCCTTCCGGGGCTGCTGTTGGAGCCTGGATACGGCCCTCGGGGTACACGCAGCTGTTGCGTGCCGCCATCCTGTAGTCGGCTGCAATCTGTGCCCTGATGTCCTCCGCGTCCAGCGGAGACGAGAGAAAGACGCAAATCAGCAGCGTGAAAATGCTCAGATATCTCTTCATTCCATTTTTATATTGTTTACAAATTTACTCTTTCTGCCTTTTTTTTCCAAATCGGAGACTCTGCACCATATTGTTGGAAAAAATTTGTAGTTGTCGAAAGAAAATGGTATCTTTGCCCTCCCGAATTGAATAATTAAAACGAATAGATATGAAAAGGACATTCCAACCCTCAACCCGCAAGAGAGTCAACAAGCACGGATTCCGTGAGCGTATGGCTACGGCAAATGGCCGTCGCGTTCTTGCCGCACGTCGTGCACACGGCCGCAAGAAGCTGACTGTTTCTTCAGAAGACAGATTCTAATCCTTTGCGGATTATGAAACGGGCCGGTCAGTGACCGGCTTTTTTTTGTATATTTGCACATCTCTGAACAATAACGATTTTTCGCGTCTTGAACTGAGCCTCCCGAATGCCCGTAGCAACTACAGGTATTTCCGTTCGTTGCTTAAGCCTACGACAAAACTTCTCGTTCTCGTGAAGGCCAATGCATACGGTCACGGAGGGGTGGAATTCGCCTCGATGATGCAGGCGGAAGGCGCGGATTATCTTGCCGTAGCCCTGCCTGTCGAGGGTGTCGAACTCCGTCGCAACGGTATTTCGCTCCCGATTCTCGTGCTTACTTCGGGGACCGATTTCTTCCCTGAGATCATTGAAAGCCGTCTCGAGCCGGGAATCCCCAATCTGTATACGCTCGAGGCCCTCTGCCGCGAACTGGATTCGAGAGGCATCAGCGGCTATCCCGTCCACATAAAGCTGGACACCGGGATGCACCGTCTCGGCTTCGTTACGGAAGAGCTGCCCGCGCTGTTCGAATTCCTCGCTTCACATCCCCAGGTCCGTGTCCGTTCCGTCTATTCCCACCTCTGCGTCGCCGAGGACCCGGCGGAGGACGGATTCACTGAAGGCCAGATTGCACTGTTCGAGGCGAATGCGGCGGCACTGACGAAGGCGATAGGGTACAGGCCGATGTGGCACATCCTCAATTCGGCGGGAATAGAGCGCTTCACCTCCCATCAGCACGATATGGTCCGTCTCGGCATCGGCATATACGGGGTCAGCGCGCTGCCGGACGTGAAACTCGCTCCTGTGGCCAGCCTGAAAGTCAAGGTGCTGCAGGTCAAGACGCTTGCCGAAGGGACAGTGGGCTATGGCCGCCACGGAAAAGTGGCGCCTGGCGGGACTGAAATCGCCACGATACCGGTGGGATATGCGGATGGCATCGACCGCCACCTCGGCTGCGGACGCGCAAGCTTCTGCATCAGCGGCCACAGGGTGCCGACCATCGGCAATATATGTATGGATATGTGTATGATCGACGTGACCGGACTTGGCGTCAAGGCCGGGGATACCGTCACCATTTTCGGCGAAGACCCCACTGTCAGCGAGCTTGCCGGCATACTCGATACGATCCCTTATGAAATACTCACGTCCGTTCCCCGACGGATTGAAAGGATAATAATAAGAAAATGATGAAGACAACAATCCTCACCGCAGCCTCCCTGCTTCTTTCCCTGACGGTCTCCGCGCGCACAGACGGCGGGATCACTGCCGGGATGCTTGAAGAATTCCGTAACAACGTGACCCTTGATGCTACCGGTAAGGCTGTCAGGAATGCTCTGAACGCCGCTGACATCAACGTGCTTGCCGTCAATGCCGAAAATGCCGCAATGATCGATACCGAATTCTCCGACAAGGTCGAGTCGAAGGGCATCACGGACCAGAAGCGCAGTGGACGCTGCTGGCTCTTTACGGGCCTTAACGTGCTCAGGGCTGATGTGATAAGCAAATATTCGCTGAAGGAGTTCACTTTCTCGCAGAGCTATTGTTTCTTCTGGGACCAGCTCGAGAAGTCGAACCTGTTCCTCCAGGCTGTCATAGACACAAGGGACAGGGCGATGGATGACAGGGAGGTGGACTGGCTCTTCTCCCATCCCATCGGAGACGGCGGGACCTTCACCGGAGTGGCCAACCTGGTTATGAAATACGGGCTCGTCCCTTCCTCCGCGATGCCTGAAAGCCGCATCGCGGAATCCACTTCCCAGATGTCCAGGCATCTTGCCACGATACTCCGCCAGGACGGACTCGAACTGCGCAGGAACCCGGAGAACGTGAAGAAGTCGGAGCTGGAGGCCTTTCTCCAGAAGCGCAAGACCGGGATGCTCTCGGAGATCTACCGCTTCCTCACCCTCTGTCTCGGCGTGCCGCCCACGGAGTTCGAGTGGGAAGGCAAGAAATATACGCCTCGCGGATTCTATGACGAGATCCTCGGATACGACCTCAACAACAACTACGTGATGTTGATGAACGACCCTCTCCGCGAGTACGGGAAGGTCTATGAAATCAAATATGACCGCCACCTTTATGACGGACAGAACTGGCTTTACCTCAATCTCCCGGTAGAGCGTATCAAGGAGATGGCGATAGCTTCGATACGTGCCGACAGGGCGATGTATTTCTCCTGCGACGTGAGGAAATTCTATCTGAGGGACAAGGGGGTGCTGGATCTGAAGAACTACGATTATGAATCCCTGCTGGGGATCAAGTTCCCGATGACAAAGGCTGAGCGCGTCCTTGTCCACGACAGCGGCTCTTCCCACGCGATGACCCTTATGGCGGTCGACGTCAAGGACGGGAAGCCCGTGAAGTGGATGGTTGAGAACAGCTGGGGCCCCAAGGCCGGCTGGAAAGGCCACCTCATAATGACGGACGAGTGGTTTGACGAGTATATGTTCAGGCTTGTCGTCGAGCGCCGTTTCGTGCCCGCAGACCTTCAGAAGGCTCTTGATCAGAAGCCTGTCCAACTCCCGGTATGGGACCCTATGTATCTGCAGGACGAATGAAAAACATAATCACGGCGCTTGCCGTCTTTTCCCTCATCTCCTTTCCCTGTTTCGCTTCCGGCTCCCCGGAATACTGGGGCCAGGGTGCGAATGTGCCGCCCTCCGTTCCGGAGTATATGGTGTTCGCCGGCGATACGGTCAGATTCGGACGCCCCGACCTTTATGAACGTATGGACCGGGAACTGATGAACTTCTCGTATATGCATTCCACATCGACGTTGATGCTCAAACGCTCCTCGAGATATTTCCCGGTAATCGAACCGATCCTGAAGGAGCAGGGCATACCAGATGACCTGAAGTATCTGATGGTGATAGAGAGCAGCCTCGACCCCAAGGCGCTGTCCCGCGCCGGAGCGGCCGGACTATGGCAGTTCACCAAATCGACTGCAAGGACAATAGGTCTGGAAGTTTCGGACGAAGTCGATGAGCGCTACCATATCGTAAAGGAGACCCTTGCCGCCTGCAGGTATCTGAAGGAGGCGCGCTCGAAATATTCCGACTGGATGACGGTAGCCGCAAGTTATAACGGGGGAATGAACGGCATCTCGAGGAAGCTGGCCGAGCAGGGCGAGGAATCGGCCCTTGACCTGTGGCTGGTCGAGGAGACGGCCCGCTATATGTTCAGGATACTGGCGGCCAAGATGTTCTTCGAGAATCCTCGCGCGTTCGGCTTCGACGTTCCGATGGAAAAGCGCTACAAACCCATTCCCGTAGCCCATTTCGTGAAGGTTGACGGGCCCGTGGAGAGCCTTGCGGAATTCGCGAAGGGGCACGGCGTATCGTATGCCGAACTGAAAGCGGCGAACCTGTGGCTGCGTGATACCAAACTTGTAAACAAGGCCGGAAAGACCTATGTCATAGACATCCCGGCCAGGATCAGCGAAGGTCGGTGACGACCCAGGACGAGTCGAGGGCCTTTATGTCGAAACTGAAGTCGGAAGTGCCCGATGCGGGCACGGATTTCATATCCATCAGCTTGAAACTCACGGCGTTACCGTCCGAGGGGTTGACATAGACCCCGGATGCCGTCTTGCCTTCTATCTTGAAATCCTTTACTGAGTCGAGGAATAATGCCGGATTGCTGAGGAAATCATCGATCCCCCCGGCAGACTCTATATAGACTTCCTTGGCCTTGGTGTCGACCGTCCATCTGGTCTTGCCGTCACAGATGATCTCGATCCCGTTCCCTGCGGACCTGTAGCAGTTCCCTTCCGCAATGAAGCGGCCGCTCCCGCTCACCGGAAGCTTGCTTTCTGAACCGAAACGGTAAATCAGGCTTATCCTGTTGCCGTCGAGGGCTTTCCTTATGGTTTCGACGTCATTCTGCGCTGCACCACGGAGCGGAAGCAGAAGGAGAAGCAGGGATGCGAGGATCAGTCTTTTCATTTCATAAACGAGTCAAGAATGGTCTGGAGTGCGTTGAAGTCGGCCACGAGAACCTGCCTGGGCTTGGAACCCTCCTGCGGTCCGACGATGCCCGCCGCTTCAAGCTGGTCCATTACACGACCTGCTTTTGCATAACCCATGCCAAGTTTGCGCTGGAGGTCGGAAGTGGAGCCGCGCTGGGACATCACGACCATCCTTGCAGCCTCTTCGAACCTGTCGTCAAGCTTTGACATATCGACCATTCCGCCGCCCTGCTCGCCGCCTTCGTCATCGGCGGGAACGGGAAGGTAATAGGGCGTATTGTAACTCTTTCCGAGACCTTTCTGCTCGCCGATGTAGGACGTGATGCACTCTATCTCCTCTCCGCTTATGAATGCGCACTGGATGCGTTCCGTGTCGATTCCGGCGGAGAAGAGCATATCTCCCTTGCCTATGAGCTTCTCTGCGCCCGGAGCGTCGAGGATGGTCATCGAGTCGATCCTGGAAGCGACCCTGAACGCTATTCTCATAGGGAAGTTGCTCTTGATGACGCCGGATATGACGTCCACGGAAGGACGCTGCGTCGCGAGTATCACGTGAAGTCCCGCGGCACGTCCCTTCTGGGCCAGGCGGATGATGGAGTTGGTGATGCTGCGGCTTGCTGCCCTTGCCTCGCTCGATGCGCCGGTGGTCATAGTCAGGTCGGCATACTCGTCGACGACCACGACTATGTAGGGAAGGTAGCGGTGGCCGTTCTGCGGATTGAGCTTGCGGGTCTTGTATTTGTCGTTATAAAGTTTGACGTTGTTCGCCCCGGCCTTGGACATCAGTTCGTAGCGCTCATCCATTTCCTGGCACAGCGAGCGCAATATCCTTTCCGCGTCCTTCGGCTTCTTGACGATGGACCGCTCCCTTTCCTCGTCTTCGTCGCCTGCATCCGGAAGGACTGCCAGATAGTGCTTCAGCAGCTGGCCGTAAGCAGCGAATTCGACCATCTTCGGGTCGATGAAGACGAACTTGAGTTCGGAAGGGTGCTTCGCGAAGAGAAGTGAGTTGATTATCACGTTGAGGCCTACGGATTTTCCCTGCTTCGTCGCACCGGCAACGAGGAGGTGCGGCGCGTCGGCCAGGTCGAACACCTTGACCTTCTGGGTTATGGTATAGCCTATCGCGACGGGGAGGTCCGCCTTGGATTCGCGGAAGCTGTCGTCGTTCAAAAGGGCCTTCAGCGCCACTGTGGATGAGAAGTCGTTCGCAACCTCGATGCCTACGGAATCGGACAGGGTCACGACTCTGACGCCCTTGGCGTTGAGAGAGAGGGCTATGTCTTCCTGAAGCCTCTTGATCTGCGCAATCTGTACTCCCGGCGCGGGATATACCTTGTAGAGGGTGACGGTCGGGCCGACTATCGCCTTGACGTCAACCACTTCTATCTTGTAGTTCTTCAGGGCGGAGCGTATCTTGTTGTTGTTCCTCGTGAGCTCTTCGCTCGACACTTCCTTGCGTCCGCTCGCGTGGGCTTCAAGCAGGTCTATCGAGGGGAATTTATAGCGGGGGAGTCCTTCCGGGGGGTCGAGCCTGTTGTCCATAGGCTTGAGCTCCTTGACCACTCCGGCGTCGAGGGTGTCGTCCGTGATTATCTCAAGGCTGCCTTCCACCCCGCTCTCCGTCTCCTTTATTTCGACAGGCTTCGGCGTGACCCTCTCTGGTACTACGGCAAGCGTTTCAGCCACAGGAGTCTCATCCTCCTGATTTTCGGGCTCCTGCTTTACTGTTTCCTGCACTACGGGCTCCGGCTGTTCTGGCTCCGGCGCCGGCTCCTCCTCTTTTTCTTCCTCTGGCTTCTCCGCGCCCCAGGATGCTATCCACCTGTTGAAACGCTGCGAGCAGCAGAACAGTATGACGCAGATGAGAAGGGCGATCAGGATGCCCGTGACCACGCGGCCGAAAAGGTTGATCCCCCATTGGTTGACTGTCGTCCCGACCATTCCGCCAAGTCCTCCCTCGAATGCGTTGGGGATGCCGCAGAGGCTTCCCGTAAATGAAAGTGCGAGTGAGGCGACGAATGCCGTTCCGAGACAGATGAGCGTCGTCTTTATGAGCGATGGCTGCCATCTGTGGAGCAGCAGCCTTATCGATGCGGCGACCAGGATCACGATAAGGGCGAAGCTGCCGAATCCGAAGAGACGGCAGATCAGAAGCCTGCCGGTGCGATAGCCGAGTTTCCCCGCCACGTTTTCCACGCCTGTTGCGGCATCCATCATCGACGGATCGTTCAGGAGGCTCATATCCTCTTTCCAATGGAAAAGGTACGAGAAACTGGCAAGGAAAAGGAATACCGCCAGGGCGGCCGTGAAGAGACCGGCAATCTTTATCGCCGCGTTCCTCTCATTTTCGTCCCATTTTATCATTTCTTCCTGTTGGCTTTTTTGTTTTTACGCTGGTTCCTGTTCTTCGGCTGATTCTGTCCCATCCCCGGTCTTGCGAATGACGCGTCGCCCGAAAGCCTGCCGAGTTCGAGCCCCTCGGGCACTTTGAGCCTGCCTTCCGCAAGCTTCTCGATGTCCTTGAATATGGTCTCGTCCGCGACGGAATCCTTGTTCCATATAAGGTACTGCTGACGCATATATGTCGCCAGACAGCGTATCATCTCCGTCTTAACCTCACCGTCGGGCTCGTTTGAAAGGAGGTCGATGATCTTTTCTATGTTGCGTCCGTAGTGGGTGGCCCTGATTTTCGTGCCCTTCATCGGAATCGTAAGCGGGGCCGTCTCGAAGTCTTCCTTGACTGGTGCGGGATAGGGTGCATCCACATCCAGGTCATAGCCTGACAGGATATACAGCTGGTCCCAGAGCTTGTGGTCGAAATTCTCCTGCGTGTGGACCTGCGGGTTCAATATCTCCATCACCTTTACGATTGCGCGGGCCTGCCTGGTCCGTTTCTCCTTGTCAGGTATTTCCTTGAGCTGTTCCACCATCTTGAGCACGTTGCGCCCATACTCCGGAAGAACCATCTTCTCCCTTTCAGTATTGTAGTCGAGTCCTGTTTTCTGTTCTGTCCCTTCCATCTTTTTTATGTTTTCCGTTAGATTTACAAATATAGAAAAAAATGACTAACTTTACACGATTATTGCGAATAAGGAGGATAAATGACTAAATCATTCAAGGTGGCAGGCCACGTTTTTTCGGTGGAATTTTCGGATAACAGCCCGATATGGACAAGGCTGGAGCAGTATGATCCGTTCCTGTGTGACAATGTGGAGGACCCCCTTTTCCGCTTCCGTATGACGGACGCGTTGCCGGAGGGAGAGAGGACGCTGGTCTTCGACGCTCCGGTGGAGGACGGACAGACGGTCATAAGGCTTTACAGGCAGGGCGGATATTTTGTTTTCGATATGTCGCCCGAGCAGCACATCCCCATCTGCGCCCATCTCATAACGACAGAGGATTTCCGCAGCGGAATGCTGAAGATGGAGTCCAGAAGGGCGTCCGACGTGATGTTCGCCGTGAACAATTCGCTGATGCTGCTTTATGCGTTCTGCACAAGCACGCTCGATACCCTTGAGATGCACGCCTCCGTGATCGTGAACGGCGGGAAGTCGTATCTTTTCCTCGGCAAGAGCGGCACCGGCAAGAGTACACACAGCAGCCTGTGGCTGAAGCATATAGAGGGGAGCGTACTGATGAATGACGACAATCCCATCGTCCGTGTCCTCGAAGACGGGACCGTTATGGCATACGGCTCACCCTGGAGCGGGAAGACTCCCTGCTACAAGAATATGGAAGCACCGGTGGGCGCATTCGTCAGGATACGCCAGTGCCCCGAAAACAGGATCGAACAGCTCGGCATAGTCGAATCATACGCCAACCTCTATTCTTCGTCATCGGGACTGAAGACCGACAGGGAGATGGCGGACGGCCTCCACAGGGCTATGGAGAAGATTGCGCTGGGTGTCCCGTTCTATCTTCTTGACTGCCGTCCGGACAAGGAGGCTGCCGAACTGTCATTCAAAACTGTAAAAGGATTATGAACAAGGTCCTTATCCCCAATGAGATAATGCTTGCCGAAGTTACCAGGATGATAAACGAAGGCAAGTCGGTCATCATTATGACGAAGGGTGCAAGTATGTATCCTTTCATAAGGGGAGAGGTTGACAGCGTGGAACTTTTCCAGATTCCGGACCCCCGGCCGGGTGACATAGTCCTGGCCCAGATAACCCGCGGAGTGTATGTGCTCCATCGTATAAAGGCCATCGACGGGGATGCAGTGACCCTGAAGGGCGACGGCAATCTCGACTCCGAGGAGCATTGTACCATAGGCGACCTGTGCGGAAGGGTGCGGTACATCATCCATCCTGACGGGAGCCGGGTCGACTGCACGACGGAGAAGTTCGAAAGGAGGTCGCGCCGTTGGCGTGAGCGCTCCAGGTTTTTCAGACGTTATTTTCTTGCAATTTATAGAAGAGTGATATGAAGACATTAGAAGGTTTCAGACTCCGTCCGCTCGGACGCGAGTTCATCCTGACTGCCGAGAATATCTCGCAGGTGGATTTCAACAAGATGATTTCCCTCAATGAGTCCGCGGCTTATCTCTGGACCTCAGTTGCCGGGAAGGAATATACGGTCGAGACTCTCGCCGACCTCCTTGTCGAGAAATATGAAATAGACAGGGAAACCGCCCTCAAGGACTCGGAGGCCATCGCCAGGAAGTGGATCGAGGCCGGTATCGCAGCGGAATGAAGAACTTCCGTACCTGTCTGAACGGGCTGCGGGCAATGCTGCGTCCCATAAGGCTGAGGGTGCTCGTCGGCGGCCTTTGCGGGCTTGTGCTTGTAGGCACGTCGCTCGCGTTCGTCTGGTCGTCGAAACGGGTGGTCGATGCCGCGACAGGTACCGTGGATTTCTCCTTGAGAACGGCCATCGCAATAATGATTGGCGTTATGGCGGTCCAGGTGGTTTTCAGGATAGCCCAGCGATATTGGGAGGGCTACATCGTCACAAAGACGCAGAACGAGGTCAGGGACCAGGTGTTCCGCAAAGCCGTCAACAGCGTCTGGGTGGGCAGGGAGCGCTTCCATACTGGTGATACCGTCAACAGGCTGGAGACCGACATCGCAATCTGCGTGGACTTCCTATGCTGCTCGCTTCCGGAATGCATCGTCACCTGCGTGCAGCTCATCGCGTCCTGCGCGTTCCTTTTCCGGCTTTCGCCGCGTCTGGCGTGGATACTCGTGTTCATAATGCCTGTGGCCGTGATAGGCAGCCGCCTGTTCTTCAGACGGATAAGGATGATAACCAATGAAATACGCGCCATCGACAGCCAGGTGCAGGGCCATATGCAGGAGTCGCTCCAACATCGTATCGTCGTCAAGACGCTCGGCTTCACGGCCTGGACTTTCGAGCATCTGGGGCTGCTTCAGCGCAACGAACTCTCGAAGACGGTGACGAGCCTGAATTACAGCGCCATCTCCCGTGCCTTCATGCAGGTGGGCTTCGCGGCCGGTTACGGCGCAGCCTTCTTCTGGAGCGCACACGGACTTAGCGACGGCACGGTCACCTATGGCCTGATGACCGCTTTCCTGCAGCTCGTGGGACAGGTCCAGAGGCCGGTGGCCGATATTGCAAAGCACATCCCGGCGTTCATCAGGGCCCTCTCGTCCGAAGAAAGGCTGCTCGAGATAATGGAGCAGCCGCAGGAGCACGAAGAGGAGGAGATCCTCTTCGAAGGGGCACCCGGAATACGCATCTCTTCGCTCAGCTATTCCTATCCGGACCAGAAGCGTGTGGTTCTCGACAATATCGATTTCGATTTCAAGCCCGGCACGATGACTGCCATCCTCGGCCCCACCGGTGCGGGCAAGAGCACACTCGTGCGTGTGATCCTCGCACTCCTTCAGCCCTCAAGCGGCAATGCGGTCATCTACGGATGCCGCTGCGGCCGTGAAGAGGAGTGTCCGATCTCAGTGGATACCCGCCATAACTTTATGTACGTGCCTCAGGGTAACAGCCTTATGAGCGGAACCATACGCCAGAACCTGCTTTTCGCCAAGCCTGATGCAGGCGATGATGAACTGGCCGAAGCACTGCGTCTCAGCGCGGCTGAGATCGGAAGCGGTCTCAGCGAAGGTCAGGCTCAGCGTATCGCCATTGCAAGGGCGCTGCTGCGTCCGGGCGGAGTGCTGATTCTCGACGAGGCCACCTCGGCGCTTGATGCCGAAACGGAGCAGGCTCTGCTTGAGAGGCTTGCGCAGCGTTACAAAGGCAGCAAGACCATACTCTGCATCACCCATCGCCCTGCTGCGACAGACTATGCCGACTCCGTACTCCGGATAGGCTAGAAACCTTCCGACGACCAACTTCCCTCGGAGCTGATCAGGAAGGCCTCTATCCCTTCGTGTGATCCCGTATATTTGCGTGCTTCCTCCATCCCTATCACCATAAAATAGGTGGCGAGCGCGTCAGCGTCCGCTGCGGTGGGAGCGATTACCGTGGCGCTTAGGAGATTGTGCTCTACCGGCCTGCCGCTCCTGGGGTCGATGGTGTGGGCGTATTTCTTACCATCGCGGATATAGAATTTCCTGTAGTTGCCCGAGGTCACGATGCCGTGGGACGCTCCGTCCGAGTGCCAGATTCCGCTGAAGGACGCTCCGGGCGTCTGGTTGCCGTCCTCCGGCGTGTCGATGCCCACGGTCCAGCCTTCGCCGGACCGGTTCACGCCTTCGCAACGTATTTCCCCTATGTCCACCAGATAGTTGGAAACGCCCTTGCGTTTCAGAAAACCGGCTATGACATCAGCCGTGTAGCCCTGTGCTATCGCGTTGAAGTTGAGGACCCTGCCTTTGCGGCATTCCTCCATCGCCACTTGAATCAGGGAGTCGGAGGGCATCTCCCCGGACTTGAAGCCGAAGCCCCAGATGTCGAACAGGGGAGCGGCCTTGACGTCGAAGGCTCCCCCTGTGAGCACGGCATACTTCTCCGACAGGGCAAGCACTTCGTCCCAGCAGCTGTTCGTCTCCACTTCCTCGCCGGCGTTGCGCCTGCTGAGGATGGAGTTCCGGTTGTAGCCCGAAAGCGTGGTGTCTATCAGGGTCAGGATGGATTCTATGGAATCCCTGATGGCTGCTTCGCCGATCCTGTGGCCCTGTCCGTCGCGGGCTGCGGAGATGTCGGCCTTGACGCTGTAGGTGCCTCCCTGGGCGTATCCCGTTATGGTTATGTAGTGGGACCTGCTGCAGGAAACAAGGGTTGCGGCTATAAGCAGATATGCGGAAAATCTTGTGATCCGGTTCATTTCAGGCAAAGTATTTGCACAAATTTAGATGTTTTTCGCTCAAAAATGCACATATTTGCAAACTATAATAGTATTGAAATGAAGATTATCCGACTGTTGGCCGCTTTGGCCGCCCTCTCACTCGCTTTTGTTTCCTGCAAAAAGGACGGTGATGATGGTGATACATCCCTGTTCTTCTCGAAAAGTGCCAGGCTCTCTGAATCCCTGCCCCTTTTCACAAAGGCCGGGGATACTTTCACGTTTTCCGCAAGCGGAGCCGAAAGGGCGTCAGAAGATCTCAGCACGGCAACGATAGGCTATTGTTTCTACACTTCCTTCAGCACCAAGAGGGACACCATCCGTTACGAGGGCGGTGATTGGATAAAGACATCCTATACCGTGACGATTCCGTCGGATACGCTGTGCAAGCTTACCGTTACGGCGAGCGCCTTTGCCAAGGGCTATTATAATTCCACAGCCTCCACCTCGACCACCATCGTCGATCCTGCGGAGGACGGAACCGGTTCTCTCACGGGCTTCGTGAACTATGGCTCGGATTCCGAGCTGACCGACACGAGGGATATGAAGAAATATCCCGCCGCAACCTCGCCTGGGGCGACGGTGGCGCTTGCGGGAGGGCCTATTGTGATTGTGATGTGATGTCCGGCATCCTCGGACGTTTCTATACTGCCGACGAAGCCGCTTCCGCCTGCCCTGCAGGATGGCGTCTGCCCAGCTCCGCGGAGTGCGACGAACTCCTCAAGCTCTGCGATACCGTCGGTGACCTGAAGGCTGACGTGAGCTTCAATGGCGTGAAGATGTGGGCGTACTGGCCCGAGTGCGCCACGACTGACGTCCTGCGCATTTCCCTCATCCCTTCAGGCTATGCCGAGACGGGGGGCGGAACGAATCTTTACAAGGGATTCGGCAGTTATGCAATCTTCTGGACCTCCGATATGGATGAATCCGGCAATGCCGTTGCGCGCTATCTCTTTGACAGAAACAATAAATTGTATGCCGGCGGATACAGCAGGACTGATTTCGCCGCTTCGGTAAGATGTGTAAAATAGTATAGGATATGAAAAAGACTGCTCTTGTAATTGTAGTAATAGCCATCCTGGCTGTTATCTTCGGAGTCAAAGGCTACAACGGCCTTGTGGAAAAGGACGAGAACGTAAAGACTGCCTGGGGACAGGTGGAGAACGTATATCAGCGCCGCGCGGACCTCATCCCCAACCTGGTCGCCACTGTGAAGGGATATGCCGAGCACGAAAGCGAAACCCTCCAGGGCGTCGTCGAGGCACGCGCCAAGGCGACCCAGCTGAGCATCAATGACTTCAGCGAGGAAAGCCTGAAGGCATACCAGGAGGCGCAGGGTGGTGTCACCTCCGCTCTCGGACGCCTTATGGCCATAGTCGAGAATTATCCCGACCTGAAGGCTAACCAGAACTTCCTGGACCTCCAGGCTCAGCTCGAGGGCACCGAGAACAGGATCGCCGAGGCGCGCCGCAATTTCAACGAGGTTGCCAATACCTATAACAAGGCTGTCCGCAGGTTCCCTGAAAACATCATAGCCTCGATCTTCGATTTCGACCAGAAAGGCTATTTCACCGCTGACGAGGAAGCTCAGAAAGCGCCTCAGGTACAGTTCTAGAACCTGATGGGACTTCGCCTGAAATCCATAATGGTGTGCGTGCTGCTTTTCTGCGCGCACATTTCTTTTGCCGCTCTGCCGTCGCGCCCCTGGCCGCCACGTCTTGTCAATGACCTGGCCGGTGTGTTCAAGGGCTTCGATGCTGATTCGCTGGAGCGTGTGCTTGTGGATTTCGACGAGAATACATCCAACCAGATATGTGTCGTCACCGTCGATGCCCTCGACGGTATGGACGTTGCCCAATATGCACTCAGGCTCGGCAATGACTGGGGCGTGGGGAGCTCCCGCAACAACGGAGTGGTGCTCCTGATGACCTCGCGTGAGGAATCGGGCTACATAGACGTCACCATCCAGGTGGGCCGCGGCCTCGAGGGCGCGATAACGGACGCGTATTCCTCGCGCATCATACGCAACATTATGGCTCCATACCTGCGCGGGGACCAGTGGTTCAAGGCTGCCTGCGCCGCGTGCGACGAACTTCAGAAACTTGCGTCGGGCGAGATATCCGAGCCCAGGGATGACGAGGCGGGGGAGGATGACATCATCGCGGTCATCATCACGCTGGCGTTCATCTTCGCTATGATACTGATCATCCTGGCCGTATTCGGCGACGGGGATTCCCACCATCACGGCGGTGGACGGTCCGGCGGCGGTCCCGATATCTTCATCGGCCCGGATTTCGGTGCCTTCGGAGGCCGTCCGGGCGGTTTCGGCGGCTTTGGAGGCGGGGACTTCGGGGGCGGCTTCCGTGGCTTCGGTGGCGGCTCGTTCGGCGGCGGAGGTGCTTCCGGCCGTTTCTGAAAAGCCCGGGGACTTCTTTCTACATCGTTGAAGTCAGCTCCAGACACCGCTGCAGGCCCTCCGCCAGCAGTTCGGTGAGTTGTGCCGCAATCCCACCGTCATTCCCGAAAGTCGTGGACAGCAGCAGCGCGATGACGGCACTTACCATCAGCCCTTCAGTCAGCGGCAGTGCAATCAGGTTCGTCAGCAGGAAGTATACCGGGAAGCTGTGGAAATGGCAACACACGAACGGCGCG
>JAKSKA010000049.1 GCA_024401915.1 Bacteroidales bacterium | reverse complement strand
GCGAGCAGCGCGAGCAAGACGCCATAACGGTCGATGGCGCGTTTCGGCTTCTCCAGCGTCTCGGGCTTGACCTTGAACCATTTCTCGATGTGCTCCCATTTTCCTATCCACCCTATCCAGTAGGTGAGTACGCTGCCGAGCCAGTTGCCCAGGGTACCGACAAGCAGGCAGCCAAGCGGGTCTTTGGTAGCTGCCAGGATGGCCAGGTACAGGACGTCCGAGCTGAACGGCAGAATTGTCGCAGCCAGGAATGTGCCGATGAAGAGCCCCAGAAGCCCCAGTTTTTCGAGTCCGAGCATATACAAATATGGATATTATTGATTATATTTACAAAACAATCGAATAATCTTTTATGAACAAAAAAGCTGCATTCAAGTCACTACGCGTAAGGGCAACACCACTCGTCCTGTCCGGAATGATAATGGCTGTCTCCCTTGCTCTCCTGAAAACGGAAATCAGCGCACTTACAACCATATTCCTCATCCTCACGGCGGTCTGCCTCCAGTTTGTATCGAACCTGTCGAACGAGCTCGGAGATTCTCTCTCCGGTACGGACCGCGCCGACAGGGAAGGGATGCGCTATTCGATTCAGAGCGGGGAACTTACGGAGCGTGACCTGAAGTGTATGATAAGCATCTTCACGGTCCTCTCCTGCATCTTCGGCCTCCTGATGATACACTTTTCAATAGGAAGCCTCTTCACCCTAAAGGCCCTTGCCTTCATCGCTCTCGGCGCCTGCGCGATATGTGCGGCAATGAGATATACGCTCGGCCGCAATCCTTATGGCTACAGGGGGCTGGGGGACATTTTCGTTTTCATCTTCTTCGGTCTTGTAGCGGTCTGTGGAGGTTATTATATCCTTACCGGTTCGCTTGACCTTGCGGAAACCATACTGCCCGCGAGCGCCATCGGCTGTTTCAGCGTGGGCGTCCTCAACGTCAACAATATCAGGGATATGAAGACCGATGCAGCGACGCGCAGGACGATGGCCATACGCTTCGGAGAAAAAGGCGCGAGGATATATCAGACGCTCCTTATTTCGGCCGGCTGGGTTTTCCTCTTCGCCCATATGCTCGCGAAATCAACGCCGCTGAAGGGCTATGTCTTCGTGATTACGCTTCCGCTCTTCGTCCTCCATCTCGCCGGCGTGTGGAAGAACACCGGGCATAAACTCGACAAGATGGTCCCTATCCTTTCCATCAGCACATTCCTTCTCTCGATACTCACTCTAATACGTTAGAACTATGAAACCTATATTGATCGACATCAATGACTACGTGAAATCCGGCGAAGGCGCCAACGGATCCAGCTATGACCACATAAAGGACAACTCCATAATGGTCAAGCTGTATAACCCAGATTACCCTACAGATACCATTGCGGTCGAGCTTGACGTTGCCCGCAAGGCTTACGAGCTTGGAATCCCGTCTCCGGAGCCCGGCGAACTTGTCACCGATGGAGAGAGGATAGGCATACGCTTCAAGCGCATAGTCGGCAAGCGCTCCCACGCCCGCGCGGTGTCGCAGGAGCCTGAACGCTGCGCGGAGTTCGCCCGCGAGTTCGCCCGGATGTGTGTCAAGTTCCATTCGATAGAGTGCCCCAAGGGCACGTTCCCGGACGCGAAGGAGCAGTTCCTGAATCTCGTTGCGGCCGAGAAATGCTTCACCGACAGCGAGAAGGCTCCCATAAGGGCATTCATACAGGCTCTGCCGGATACGACCACCGTTCTTCACGGTGATATGCATTTGGGCAACACTCTCACCACCCTTCCCATAGGGGCACCGTTCTCCGAGCCTCACGAGACGTATTTCATAGATCTGGGCTACCTCTCACAGGGTTATCCTATGCTCGACCTCGGAATGCTCCAGAACATCTGTCTGTATGCGGGAGAGGATTTCAGGGTGGAGAGTTTCCATATCGACGGCCGGATGACGGCGGAATTCTGGGACTATTTCGTGGACGAGTATTTCTTTGGGAATGACCACCTTGCCGAAAAGTATTTCGGGAAGGGCGCCGACAAGGCTGCAGTAAACGAGGGCCTGAAGAAGTTCACGGCGGTGAAACTCTTCCTCGTAAGCTATAACATCGGAATGATGCCGCCCCTTTATGAGAAATTCGTAAGGAACGTTTTCGGCCTATAATAGCGCACCGATCGCATTTTCCAGGGCTGCTACCGATTCCTCGGTGGTGGCCCAGCTTGTGCAGAAACGGACTGCGGTGCGTCCGTTGCCCAAGTGCCTGGTGATCTCGAAACCGAAGCCGAGATTTTGCAGTCTCTCGATGTCTCCGTCAGCCAGGATGGCGAACTGCTGGTTCGTCGGGCTGTCCACGAACATCTCGCGCCCTTTCGCGACGAATGCGTCGCGTATCCTAAGGGCCAGCGAATCAGCTTTGCGCGCTGCATTGAAATACAGGTCGCTACCCAGCAGCGTCTCGAACTGGATGCCGAGGGCACGGCCTTTCGCCAGCATACCACCATTCTGCTTCAAGTGGTACCTGAAATCCTTGTCCGCGCTCTCGATCGTCGTGCGGACGCTGTCGCTCGAATGGGGGTTCGGGAAGACGACAGCCTCTCCGAACAGCGCTCCCTGCTTGGTGCCGCCGATGTAGAAGACGTCGGCCAATGCGGCTATGTCCTTGATTGTCAGGTCGCAACCTTCCGCTGCCAGGCCGTAGCCGAGTCGCGCGCCGTCAATGAACAGGGGAATGTCGTAGCGCTTGCAGCACTCGTGTATGGCTGTCAGCTCCGCTTTGGAATAAATGGTGCCCAGTTCTGTAGGGAATGAGATGTACACGAGCGCCGGCTGCACCGTATGTTCACGCGCCGGGTCCGATTCGTGCTCTTCCATCATCCTCCCGATTGCGTCGGCGCTGATCTTGCCGTCGGTGGCGGGGATTGCCAGCACTTTGTGGCCGCTCTGCTCTATTGCACCGGTCTCGTGGACGTTGATGTGGCCGCTGTCGGCGCTGATGACGCCCTGGAATGGCTTCAGAATCGAGCCGATCACGATTTTGTTGGTCTGCGTGCCGCCCACGAGGAAATGGACGGAAGCCTCCGGGTCACCGCAAAGATTGCGGATCATATTTTTGGCGGTTTCGCAATGAGGGTCGTTCCCGTATCCGGGAGTCTGTTCCATATTCGAGGTGGAAAGCCTTTCCAGTATCTCGGGGAAACATCCTTCGAGATAGTCATTTTCGAATCTTGTCATTTCCTGTAGTCTGTTCTGAATGCGTCGGATATCTCGACGTAGCGGTCATAGTTCGATGATGCGAGCCAGGTGACGTATCCGCCATCCAGGCCTGCATCGTACAGTCCTCTTATCTCCTTAGCGATGTTCTCGGCATCGTAGTCTATTCCGTTCTTGTCCACCCATCTCATCACGTGATAGGACTGGACCCAGGTCCTTACCTGGGCGGGGGTCTCGCACTCCGACTGCCTGTTGGTAACGTGGTGCCCCCAGGCGTTCAGAATCTCGTACGGGTGGTTCCAGGGCTAGTCTAGCCCGTAGCCGTGCTTGTCGAAATGGTCCGGGTAGGGCATTCCACACATTACGTCGGCGACGTTTGAAAGGGCCGGCCAGTACTGGCCGTAGGCTGTGGTGTAGCCCTGGTTCGCGCTCTCGCCGAAGACGTCTATCGATACATAGGCTCCGAGGGTGTGGATTTCGTCGCAGGCATATTGGACGAAACGCTGGATAGCCTGAACCTTGCTCTCGTTATAGATGTGATGGTAGTCGATCAGGTCTGCGACCGAGGTCATCCTGTCAGGGAAGCGCACGTAGTCGAAGTTTATCTCATCGAAGCCGAAGGTCCTTACGGCTTCTTTCGCAAGTTCCACGTTGAACTGCCACACCCTGCGGTCGTATGCGCTGGGCCAGTATGCCTTGTTGTGGAAGAAAGGCTTTCCCGTGGCTTTTTCCGTTATCGCCGTCGAGGGGTTGTCCTTAACGAAATAGGAATCCTTGAAGCAGGTAATCCTGCCGACCACCCAGAATCCCTCCTCGTGGAGACGCTTCACGGCATTGCGATACATATCGGCTTTGTTCTTTCCTCCCCATTTGAAGTTGGTGGGGGAGTATTTCTCCATAGCTTCTGCCTTGTAGCCGGGGCACTCGTTGTCCTTTATGTCGATGACGAAGGTGTTTATCAGAGTTGATTTCGCAAGTTCGATGAATTTGTCGATACGTCCCACGCCGGCGGGGGAGATGTTGAGATAAAGGGACCGGCATTCGCTGGGAAGCGCTTTCCCGGGGAAGGAGGGCTTCTCTACGGGGTAGAAGTCGCAGCCTTCGGGGCGTCCGCCGCCGAAGGGGTCACGCACCTTTGCGTGGAGGGTGTCGTAACGTTCCGGGCGGTAGCGCATCATCGCCTCGTCCTTGTCGAAAACGAGATACTTTGCGAAGACATAGCCTTCCCGGACTCCACGTTTTGTGTTCTGCCTGATCTTATAACGACGTATGCGTCCGTCCTTTCCTATCCTGTCGTAGCCTATGACGTCCAGGCGCTCTCCTTTCTCCGCGAGGGAACAGATTTCAGAACACGTGGTGTCGCGGATTACGGACGCCGGGGTTCTTACGTAAAGCTCTTTTTCCATGACGCAGGCTTCGAGGCTGTCTGCGAGAGTGGTCTCGTCAATCCAGAAGCATTCTTTCGACGACCCTTCGACCGATGCGTTCACATAGCGCGTCTTTTCGATTTTCATCGTTTCAGACGGGCGCACGATCAGTTTCGATCCACGGGGGATGCTGTCGCAGATGCTCGCCGCTCCATCCTTGTCAATGGAATAAACGGGGGCAAGGGGACGGTCCGATGCCAGGAATGCTGTCTTTGATTCGGGTTTTGCGCAAGCGGAAACAAGTGCTGCGCATAGGAGCACTACAAGTGAACTATTTTTCATTTTTTACCCTGAAATTGCATTCTACGAGTTTCAGTGTCTCTTTCAGGGCCTTGTCATTTGTCGCTGCGCAGCAGATGATAGCGAGGATTCCGGTTTTGACCTCCTGCGAAAGGAACATCATCGGGCTCTCGTCTTCGCAGAATGCGTCAAATCCGTAGGCGTTCTTCCCGTTGAATTTGATCTTCGCAATCGGGTCGAAATCCTCCGGATCGTCGTCGTCGAATCCGACGATGTCCGCATAGTTGGAGAGGGCCTGGTCTTCCGCTGTGGTGTCTTCAGGCATTTCTCCTATATATATATCAATCATAGCGCTGTCCCTTTCCGCCTTCTCGTCATAGAGGTGTGCTTCGAGGTGCGTGATCTCCGCTCCGGATTCGTCGGTATATACGCTGCATTCCTTTTCCCAAGGAGCAGGCAGCTGCATTTGTATGTCGTATGCCATATAGCTTTGCTTTATTTCGAATACAAAATTACCAAAAAATTTCGTTAATAACTACTCCATATAACGAGTAAAGCCCGCTTCACAGCGGGCTTTACTTGGTTAGTTAGTAGTGTATTACCTTTGAAGGTCAATTATTGTTGGTTAGAATCCTTACAGAAGTAAGGTAGAGTTGTTTCATTTTCGAAGGCAAATATACAACGTTTTTTTATATCTACAAAAAATAAATAAAAAATCTCTAACTTTTTTCTTTGTGTTATTAAAATATTTTAATAAATACACAAAAAGTGGATTTGCGCTTAAGGAAATAGGGCTTTTATTGCTGTTTTTTCAAAAGCTCAGGCCTGAGCCTGGCGGTGCGCTCCATCGCCTGCTGCTCCTGCCAGTCCTGTATCAACCTGGGGTTGCCGCTCAAAAGGACATCCGGGACCTTCCATCCGTTGAATTCTGCGGGCCTCGTATAGACGGGAGGGGAGAGAAGATCGTCCTGGAAACTGTCGCTCAGCGCTGATGTCTCATCGGTGAGCGCTCCCGGAATAAGCCTTACTATGGAATCGGCAAGCAGCGCAGCGGGTATCTCTCCGCCGCTGACGACATAGTCGCCGACAGATATTTCACGCGTGATCAGATGTTCCCTGATACGGTGGTCAATGCCTTTGTAGTGACCGCAGAGTATGATTATGTTGCCTTTGAGCGACAGCTCGTTGGAAATCGACTGGTCGAGGATCTCGCCATCAGGTGACATATAGATGACTTCGTCGTAGTCCCTTTCCGACTTCAGTTCCTCTATCATCCTGAATACGGGTTCCACCATCATCACCATACCGGCGTCTCCGCCGTAACTATAATCGTCGACGTTCTTCCTCGGACCTATGCCGTATTTTCTGAGATTGTGGACGTGGATTTCGACAAGGCCTTTCCTGATGGCTCTCCCAACAATCGAGTGGCTGAGCGGGCTGTCAAGAAGTTCTGGTACGACGGATAGGATATCAATGCGCATTTTCAATGGATATTTGGCCTGCAAAATTACCGAATTTATTTAAATAATAAGTATATTTGTAATTCATTATACCAATAACTCGATTTTTTATGAGCGAAACAATCATTCCTGAAGAGACAGTACAGGTTGCTTCAGATGTAGAAGAAAAGGCAGGGGAGTCTGCTGAACAGACTTTGAACCTTGCCGACAAGTCCCTTTCCGAAATCTCGGAAATTTTCCAGAATCTCAAGCAGAGCGCCGACGCGATGCTCCGTTCCAAGGAGGCGGATGCAATCAAATCCGCTTTCTACAAGCTCCTTATCAAGCTCAAGGGTGAGTCGGATCAGGGCGGGGAGGAAGCCGTCGACGTCGAGACCGAGACTAGAAACAATCCGTTCGAGATCGTGGAGGAGAATTTCAAGGCCATGTATGCCGATTACAAGAAGGAACGTGCTGAAGTCAACCGCCGTCAGGAAGCCGAAAGAGAGGAGAACCTGGCGAAGAAACAGGCCGTCATTGAGGAACTCAAGGCGCTTGTGGAGCAAAACAGCGAGAGCGTGAACGTTTCTTTCCCTGCATTCCGCGAACTCCAGGACCGCTGGCGCAATGCCGGCCCGGTTCCCGCAACCAGCTACAGGGACATCAATGATACATATCAGTTCTATGTAGAGAAATTCTACGATATCGTCAAGATCGACCGCGATCTCCGTGACCTGGATTTCCGCAAGAACCTTGAGGCGAAGGAGGCATTCTGCGAAGCTGCAGAGAACGAAAACGTCGTCGAGGCTTTCCGCGAGCTCCAGAAGCTCCACGAACAGTGGAAGGAGTTCGGACCCGTCGCAAAGGAGAAGCGCGAAGATATTTGGAATCGTTTCAAGGCTGCCACGGCCGTGATCAACAAGCGTTATCAGGCATATTTCGAGGGACGCAAGGAGGAGGAAGCCGCAAATCTTGCTTCCAAGACGGCTCTTTGCGAGAAGATGGAGGCCATTGCCGCCACGGAGGTCCAGTCATCCGGCGAATGGAACGAGCTTTCGAAACAGATCGAAGAGCTTCAGGCCGAGTGGCGCAAGATCGGTTTCGCGACAAAGAAGGAGAATCAGAAGGTTTACGAAAGGTTCAGAGCGGCTTGCGACGCTTTCTTCGAGCGCAAGCGCAACTTCTATAACGAGTTCAAGGACAGTATGAACGAGAACTACGACAAGAAGATGGAGCTTGTACGTGAAGCGGAGGAACTGAAGCTCAGCACGGAGTGGAAACAGGCCACTGACCGCTTCATCGAACTCCAGAAGAAGTGGAAGGAAATCGGTGCAGTTCCCCGCAAGAAGAGCGAAGCCCTGTGGAAGCGTTTCCGCGGCGCGTGCGACGAGTTCTTCGAGAACCGCGACAAGAACGGCACCCCCGATCCCAATGACCTTTATGGCAATCTCAAGGCGAAGAAGCGCCTTGTCGCCGATATCCTTGCTTATGAGCCCACAGAGGATGAAACGGCCAATGCTGATGCTATGCGCGCTTTCAACGAGCGCTGGCAGTCTCTCGGCCACGTTCCGTTCAAGGAGAAGGACAATATCAACAAGGCCTTCAGGGACGCAATGCAGCAGAAGTTCCCGCTCTTCCAGCGTGGTGATCAGAAGGAGCGCTCGAAGGGCTTCAAGGCCCAGCGCAGTCCCAAGGACCTTCTCGTTGAGAAATACCGTGCATTGCAGCAGGACATAACTACTTTCGAGAACAATATCGGATTCTTCTCCCTGTCCAAGAATGCGGAACCTCTCATCCAGCAGATGAGGGAGCGCATCGAGGCAGCGAAAACTGAGTTGAAGGAACTGGAGAACAAGATTCGCAAGGCAGAGGAGGAGGAACAGTAATGGATAAGAACAGCGTTACAGGATTCATTCTTATTGCCCTGATTCTATTCGGCTTCACCTTTTATGAGTCGAAACAGGCGCAGAAAGCGGAGCAGGCCAGGATTCAGCGTGATTCGATAGAGCTTGCCCGCAAGATTGAGCTGGGCCTTGTCGATACTTCCGCAGTCGCACTCGCGGTTGCCGACAATGTTGCTGCCGCAGCAGCCAGCGAAGCTCCGGAAAGCCCCCGCCGCTCCATATACAAGGATGCTGCTCTCGACAGCGCATCCGTTGCGGAGTCGAAAACGGTGGTGCTCGAGAACAGCAAGCTCAAGTTGGAACTCGCGACGAAAGGTGCTATGCCCCACAGCGTGCTCGTCAAGGACTATTTCAATCACGACAGTACCG